>NZ_JANRHB010000004.1:0-111055 GCF_024733855.1 Gordonia sp. GONU | reverse complement strand
GCTCAACCGGCGAAGGAACGCTCAACCGGCGAAGGAACGCTCAACCGGCGAAGGAACGCGCAACCGGCGCAGGAACGCTCAACGGGCGAAGGAACGCTCATCCCGTCGAGCGGCTCATTCGGCGGGCAACACCACAAAGCGGGCCGTCATGCACCGGATGGTGCGTGACGGCCCGCTTTGTTGCGTCGGAAGCTACTCGACGAAGGGATTGCCACCCTTGGCCTGGAGTTCGCGGAGAGCCTTGCGTTCGGCGGCCTCGAGTTCGTGCTCGAGTTCGACGTTGCGCAGCTGCTCCTCGACCGGGTCGGCGGTCAGGATCGAACCCGTACCCGGTGCGCCGGCGGAACCGAGCTTGTTCATCCGCTTCGGCAGTGCAGCGCCCTGGTAGGGGAGCGGGATCGGGTGACCGTGGTCGTCGACCGGTCCGAGTGGCTGGTGCAGCTCGATGTACTCGCCCTGCGGCAGACGCTTGATGATGCCGGTCTCGATGCCGTGAGCAAGGACCTCACGGTCGCTGCGCTGCAACGAGATCGCCCAGCGATAGGCGATGAAGTACACCAGCGGCGGCAGGATGATCAGACCGATCCGGCCGATCCATGTCGTCGCGTTGAGCGAGATGTGGAACTTGAACGCGATGATGTCGTTCATGCAGGCCAGCGTCAGCAGGATGTAGAACGAGAACGCCATCGCACCGATCGCGGTACGGACCGGGGTGTCACGCGGACGCTGCAGCAGGTTGTGGTGAGCGTCGTCTCCGGTGAGCTTCTTCTCGATCCACGGGTAGGCGAACATCACGCCGAACATGATGGTGATGATCAGGACGACCCAGTTGGACATCACGACGGTGTAGTTGCCCAGGTAGAGCTCCCACGCGGGGAACAGACGTATCAGACCGTCGGTCCACATCATGTAGATGTCCGGCTGCGAACCTGCCGACACCTGCGCCGGGTTGTACGGGCCGATATTCCAGACCGGGTTGATCTGGAAGATGCCCGCCATGACGGCCAGCACACCGGTGACGAAGGCGAACATCGCGCCGGCCTTGGCGGCGAACACCGGCATGATCCGGACACCGACGACGTTCTTCTCGGTGCGGCCGGGGCCGGGGAACTGGGTGTGCTTCTGGTACCAGACGAGCGCCAGGTGAGCACCGATCAGGGCCAGGATGATGCCCGGGAACAGCAGGATGTGCAGTACGTACAGGCGCGGGATGATGATGTCGCCGGGGAAGTCCCCACCGAACAGCGCCCAGTGGATCCAGGTGCCCACGACCGGGATGCCGAGGACGATGCCACTCATGGCGGCGCGGACGCCGGTGCCCGAGAGCAGGTCGTCGGGCAGCGAGTAGCCGAAGAAGCCCTCGAACATCGCCAGTACCAGCAACAGGGAGCCGATGATCCAGTTGGCCTCACGCGGACGACGGAACGCACCGGTGAAGAAGATGCGCGCCATGTGGATGATGATCGACGCCGCGAACAGCAGAGCTGCCCAGTGATGGATCTGGCGGACGAACAGGCCGCCGCGAACCTCGAAGGAGAGGTCCAGCGTGGTTTCGTACGCCTTGGTCATCATGACGCCGTTGAGCGGCTGGTACGCGCCGTCGTAGACGACGTGCGTCATCGACGGATCGAAGAACAGCGAGAGGTAGACGCCCGAGATCAGCAGGATGATGAAGCTGTAGAGCGCGATCTCACCCAGCATGAACGACCAGTGGGTGGGGAACACCTTGTTGATCTGGCGACGCATACCCGCGGCGAGGTGATACCGCGAGTCCATTTCTTCGGCTTGTGCGCCGAGGCGGTCGGCGATGGTCATGACTTACGCTCCCAGAATGCCGGTCCGACGGGCTCGATGAAGTCGCCTGCCGCAACGAGGTAGCCCTCATTGTTCACCGTGATCGGCAGCTGCGCGAGGGCGCGGGCGGCCGGTCCGAAGATCGGCTTTGCGTACTCCAGCGCGTTGAACTGCGACTGATGGCAGGGACACAGGATGCGGTTGCTCCGCTGTTCGTACAGCGAGGCGGGGCAACCGAGGTGGCTGCAGACCTTGGTGTAGGCGAAGTAGTCACCGTAGTTGAAGCTCTCCTGGCCCTTGCGCTTGATGGCGCGGGCCGTGTCCTCGGGACGAAGACGGATGAGCATGACGGGGTTGCGGACCTCGTGGAGGCTCTCCATCAGCGCGTGACGGGAGTGCTCGGTCTCGCCGAACCCGTTGGAACGACGCCACGGGAAGACGGTCTCCATGCCGCCGGCGTCGAGATCCTCCGGACGGACCAGGGCGACCTGGTACGGGTTGCCCGTGTCGCGACGCAGGTAGACGGTCTCGTTGGGGTCTTCCTTGGAGTTGTAGATCGGCGACCAGCCCGAGTGCCACAGCGGGGCGTTCTCGCGCTCGGCCCACGGGTTCTTGATGAAGCCACCGAGGAAGGCCACGAGGCCGGTCAGCGCGAAGGCGCCCAGACCGAACCCGGCCGAACCGATGATCATCTTGCGACGACCCAGGGTCGAGGTGGTGCCGGTGTCCTGGAGGAGTCCGACGATCGTCTTCTTGTCGACCTCGGCCGAACCGCCGTCGTGGCGATCCTGCACGGAGATCTCCGACGGGATGAACTTCTTGGTGATCAGGATCATCGCGATGCCGATGGACAGCACCGAGAGTCCGAACGTCGCACCGAGGAGCGGCGTGTTGAAGGTGTACCACCAGTAGTTCGGATCGTCGGGGAGGGCGAATTCCCAATGGTTGAACAGGAAGATGCCCAGGCAGGCGAGTGCGGAGATACCTGCGATCGTGAACCAGACCGCGACCTGGCGCTCGGCGCGCTTCTCGACCCTGGTTCCCGCCTCGGTGTACCGCTCGGCCCGGTGGATGATCTCGACACCGTCGAGATTGGTGCCGAGTTTGACGAGCTCATCCGTGCTCATCTGCTCCAGTTCGTCCCGCGACGGGACGTCCTTGTCACTGCCGCTCATGCTCGAGATCCCATCCACATGGCGCCTGCGACGATGGCGATGACGCCGACAAACCACATCACCATGCCCTCACTGACCGGCCCGAAGCCGCCCAGTCCGAGTCCGCCGCTGGGCTTGGCCTCGGTCGCATACTTGACGTAGGCGATGATGTCTTTCTTTTCTTCCGGATCCAGCTGACGGTTCGAGAACTTGGGCATGTTCTGGGGACCGGTCAGCATCGCGGTGTAGATCTGTGCCTCACTGACGCCGTCGAGGTTCGGGGCGTACTTACCCGACGACAGGGCGCCGCCACGACCGGTGAAGTTGTGGCACGAGGCGCAGTTGAGGCGGAACAGCTCGCTGCCGCGTCCGATGCTGTCGCCACGGAGCGAACCCTGGGCGACCTCGCCGTTGGCGTCGCGGGGGACCTGCGGTCCGCCGCCCTCGGACTGGATGAAGGCGCCGAGCTGGTCGATCTGCTCGGTGGTGAACTTCGCGGGCTTGCGCTGTGCCTGTGCCTCACCACGTGCGGCCGGCATGCGGCCGGTCGACACCTGGAAGTACACGGCGGCATCGCCGACGCCGAGCAGGGCGGGACCACGCTCGGGCACACCCTGCAGGTTCGCGCCGTGGCAGGTGATGCACGAGGTCTCGTAGAGCTTGCGGCCGTCGTTGATCATCGCGGCGTTGCTCTCGTCGGCCACCGCGACCTGGGGGTCGGGGGTCAGAACCGAAGCCAGCACACCGGCCATGACCAGACCGGCCAGGAGCACGATGGTGCCGCTGGCGCGTCGACGGAGCTTGCGCCGTGCCTTGGCGCGGCGGGCGTCGGTGCCGCTATCCGACGGTCGCGGTGGAGATGAACTCATCTGTGACTCTCTACTAAGCGGGACGGACTGGTGTTCTAGAGCGAGCTGCGCTCTGGGTTGGCGGATCGCGCGTGGCGCGGTGTCGCCGGGGTCATCGGATGAAGTAGATCGTGACGAACAGTCCGATCCAGACGATGTCGACGAAGTGCCAGTAGTAGGAGACAACGATTGCGGCGGTTGCCTGCGCCGGGGTGAACTTCGAGAGCTTGGTGCGGATGAGGAGGTAGACGAACGCGATCAGTCCGCCGATGACGTGCATGCCGTGGAAGCCGGTCGTCATGTAGAAGACGGAACCGTATGCACTCGACGACAGCGTCGTGCCCTCGTGCACCAGGTGGTAGTACTCGTACGCCTGGCCGCACACGAAGAACGTGCCCATGGCCAAGGTGAGTACGTACCAGCGGCGGAGGCCGAAGACGTCACCTCGTTCGGCGGCGAACACACCCATCTGGCACGTGACCGACGAGAGAATCAGCACCGTCGTCACCGGTATGGCGAGGGCGAGATTCAGCTCGGTCGGCTCTGGTGGCCAGCCGATGGCGGAGTTGGCTCGGGCGACGAAGTACATCGCGAAGAGGCCAGCGAAGAACATGAGCTCACTGGACAGCCACACAATCGTGCCGACGCTGACCATGTTGGGCCGGTTCAGCGAGTGCACGCGCGAGGTGATGGCTGTTCCTGAGGTACCTACAGCGCTTGTCACAAGTGAAGTATGACGGTTCGTAGTAAGCGGTGGCCACCCGGGTCGGATATTGGGGGCAGGTTTTTGTCCCGCTGCAGGTCGGGGGGCCGGGGATCGCGTCTCCGGCGTGTTCGGCGGCGTGTCCGGCGGCTTGTCTGGGGCGTTGGCACGGTAGCTACGGTGAGTTCATGTCGAGTTCGGATTCCTCCGGTCCCCGCGACCTCAACGGGCGGGTCGTCGCCCGGGGTCGCCTGGCGCGCCTGCGATCCCGGCTCCGGAGCGGTGGCGGCACCGCTCCCCTCGGTCTACTGGACGAGGTGGTTGTCGTCGCCGGTTCGGACGACGATGCGATCGCGAGTTCGGTCGCCCTCGACGAGTCGTCCTGGCGCGGGGAGGAGGAGGTGATCCTCCGTCACGATCTCGAGTTGCCGGCAGATCGCGTGAGCGATGCCGCGGCGGTGGCGGCACTCGACGGATATGAGGTGGTCGGCGACGACCGCTGGGGGCCGCGGCCCGAGGCCGGCGACGACCGGCTCGAGGTGCTCGTCCTCGCACGTGTCCAGTTGCTCGACGCCATGCATCTGTCCCAGGAACGGTCCCGCATGGCCAGTCTGGGTTCCCGTCACGGCGGAATCGCACGACGGTGGTCTGTACTGCAGCGTCCGGCCGGCGGGGCGGGGCACTAGGCTCTCTGCCTGTGAGTACCGCAAAGTCTGCCTTCAGCTGGCCGCAGATCCTCGGCAAGATCACCGATCGCATCGACCTCACCGCCGAAGAGGCCGCCTGGGCGATGAACGAGATCATGACCGACAGTGCCAGCGGCGCACAGATCGCCGCCTTCGGTGTCGGCGTGAAGATGAAGGGCGCGGCTCCCGGCGAGCTCATCGGCCTGGCGCAGGCGATGCTCGACCATGCGACGCTCGTCGAGGTGAGTCGTCCGGCGGTCGACGTGGTCGGTACGGGCGGCGACCGGTCGCACACCGTGAACATCTCCACGATGACGTCGATCGTCATCGCGGCCGCCGGGGTGGCGGTCGTGAAGCACGGGAACCGGGCGGCGTCGTCGAAGAGCGGCGGTGCCGACGTGCTGGAGGCGCTCGGCGTGGACATCACCCTGTCCGCCGACGCGGTCGCGCGCTGTGTGGACGAACTCGGTATCGGGTTCTGCTTCGCGCCGGTGTTCCACCCGGCCTTCCGTTTCACCGGTCCGCCGCGCAAGGAGATCGGCATCCCGACCGTGTTCAACGTGCTCGGGCCGCTGACGAACCCGGCACGTCCCACCGCGGGCCTCATCGGGTGCGCCTTCGCCGACCTTGCACCGGTTCTCGCCGGCGCTTTTGCCGACCGCGGTGGATCGGCACTGGTGGTGCGCGGCGACGACGGCCTCGACGAACTCACCACGACCACCACCTCGACGGTGTGGCAGGTCGTCGGCGGCAGCGTCACCCAGCTCGGCGTCGACCCGGCCGATCTCGGCATCGCGCGCGTCGAGCTGTCCGCGCTGCAGGGCGGCGATGCGGTCGCAAACGCCGCGATCGCGCGGGAATTGTTCGCGGGCACAACCGGTCCCGTACGTGACGCGGTGCTGCTGAACTCGGCCGGCGCGATCGTGGCATTCGAACAGCAGGCGCCGATGACCTCCGCCGAACTCACCGAGGCGCTCGGTGCCGCGAAGGACCGTGCGGCCGACGCCATCGACTCCGGGGCGGCGGCGTCCCTGCTCGACCGCTGGGCCTCACTCAGCACCCAGTTGGGGTCGGCCGCGCGAAACTAGTTCTCGCCGATGGAGAAGCCACCCTCGACGTCCGAGCTCGAGTAGCTGCGGAACGCGATGTGGGTGGCGCTCTTGAGCACCCCGGGCAGCCGGTTGATCTCTCCGGTCACCACTGTCGCGATCTGCTCGTGGTCGCGGACGCGGATCTTCGCGATGAGGTCGACGTCACCCGCGCAGGAGTACACCTCTTCGACGCCGGCGATGTCGGCCACGGCCTGAGCGGTCTCCGGGATCTGGTGGACGTCGGCCTGGATGAGGACGATGGCAGTGATCATGGCGCAAGCCTAGTGGCCACGAGCCGGTGGACCGGCGAGCGCTGTGCGGGCCGTGGTGTCCGGTGCGTCACCGAGTGGGCATCCGAGCGTGCCTCTCGCGCCGACTGCGACCAGCCGCGCCGGCGCTCGGCGCATCCGGCCGGCAGTGCCACCGGATCGGTCGTGGACACGATCCGGGCACCCGGCTCGGTCATCCACCGGTAGATCAGCGCGACTTCTTCCGCGGGTGCCCCGCGTAGCGGACCTGGTCCGGCGATGACCGTCTCGGCGGCGGCGACGAGCGCGTCGACCACCGGCATGGGGGAGACGCCCCGACGGGCACGTCCCGCCGCCGCGAGGCGTCCGTGGCGGACGACGGCGAAATGCCAGCCGCGGTCGTCGTCGGGACGGGCGACGACGATCTCGGCGATCGCACACAGTGCGGCCAGCCGCTGACAACGCGCCAGGGCGTCGATGGTGAGGGCGAGCCGGTCTCGGTGGCGGGCGGCGGTCTCGAACATCTGCGCCTCGGAGAGATCCGCGAGGCGCGCGGTGAGGTCGTCGAGGAGGTCGTCGGCCTCCCCACGCATCAGGCGGCGGGCCGCGGTCACGCGCGGCAGATAGTCCGGGACCGTCTGGGGCGCTGCGGCGGCGGCATGACATCCGCCGGGCTGCCGGACGCCGTCGGGAGTCGGGCACCAGTGGTAGCCGGTGACCCCGAGGCGTTTGGTGCACGTGCGGAGTCCGGCGGCTGCGGCGATCACGTCGGCAACCGTCGACGCGTTGTTGCGGTTGCCCACCGGACCGATGGATTCGTCGGTGGGGGTGCGGCTGACCTTGAGACGCGGGAAACGTTCCTCGGTCAGGGTCACCCACCACCCCTTGTGGGGCTGTGTCGAACGTCCGTTGTAGGCAGGTGCGTGCGCCGCCAGCAGTCGCAACTCGCGGACGGCCGCCTCCAGGGCGTGGGAACACTCGACGGCGTCGACACGCTCGGCGAGCAGGACCATCTCGGTGATGCGTCGCCGGGGATCGCTGCCGGAGAAATAGGAACGGACCCGGCGTCGTAGATCCACCGCGGTGCCGACATAGAGGACCTCGTTCGAGGGCCCGCGGAACAGGTAGACGCCGGGTCGGGCCGGTACCCGGTCGGCGAGGTGACGTTTGCCGCGCAGACGGGGATCGGTGCGCGGCAGGTAAGAGGTGAGGTCCCCGACCGTCGCGATGCCCTGGTTCCCGACGCGCTCGAGCAGACGGTGGAAGACCTCGACGGTGGCGCGGGCGTCGTCCAGTGCCCGGTGGGTGGGACGGACCGAGACGTCGAACAGATCGGCGAGGGCGCTCAGCTTGACCGTCGGCGCCTCGTCGCGCGACAGGATGCGCCGGGCCATTGTCACCGTGCACAGACTCAGGCTGAACGGCCAGTCGAGGTGGAGCCGGAGTGCGTTCTGCCGGAGGAACCCCATGTCGAAGCGAGCGTTGTGCGCGACCAGGATCGCCCCGCGGGCGAACTCGAGGAACGCCGGTAGTACCGACTCGATACGGGGTGCGTCGGTGACCATCGCGGTCGTGATCCCGGTGAGGGTGACGATCTGGGGCGGGATGGGGCGGCCGGGATCGACGAGGGTGGCGAACTCGCCGATCACCTCGCCTCCCCGGATCTTCACGGCGCCGATCTCGGTGATGCGGTCGCCCGCGGGATCGGACCCGGTGGTCTCGAGGTCGACGACGACGAGGGTGGTGTCGAAGAGTGCCCGGTCGCTGAACTCGTTCGATGTCGCGTCGCCACCGGTGGCCTGATCGGCGGCTTCGAGGTCGGCGAAGGTCAGTTGGCCCGAGGTCGTCTGTCCCGCGGCTGCACCGCCACCATCCATGCGCGTCACGGGCCGAACATTAGTTCGACGCACCGACAGGCCGGATGTGACACCCCGATCGATCGTTCTGTTCTCGGCGGAGATCGGCGAGAGGGGCGTTCGTCGATGTCGCCTGTTACCTCTGTGACGCATGTGTCGAACACTGTGCGAACGAGTTTGTCGGTGGTGCCCCCTAGTCTCCACCTCGAAGTGAGAGATCGTCGCCGGCGGCGGCGAACCACACCCCCACGAACCGCCCGATTCGGAGGTCAAACGCCTCCGGCGCCAAGATGAGATGGAGATCACACCATGCACGTTGACTGCGCGACCTGCCCGGCCCGCCCCGTCGCCTGTGACGGGTGCATGATGACAGTGCTTTTCGGCGGCCCGAACTGGGACGATGGGCCCGCTGAAGGTGGAGTTACGGTAACGGCGCAGGCCCTCGACGACGATGCTGAACTGGACCTCGCGATCGATGTGTTCCAGTCTGCTGCAATGGTCACCAGCAATGCTGCACGATCTGCAAGAAACTCGAAAACTGCACTTCATAGGGCATTTCAGGTCGTCGCCGGGACTGATCTCCGCGCGGGCTGAAAGTCGGGTGCGATCTGCGTGTCCGTTGCGTAGTGGACACAGGGCCGTCGATTTCGTAACCTTTCTGAGACCTTTGCGGAGCGTCCCGCTTCAACAGAAGTGGTCCGCACAAGTCACCGCTCAATCGCCCTTGCGGGCGAACCGGGGAACCACACACTTCGGGCAGCGCGGCCAGTCGATGTCAGTCCTGACACGACCCGGTGAGACTGTCCCGAATCGGGGTGAATCGCGTCAACGCGCAAGCGTGTCCTCTCGGGATACGGCTGTGCCGAAAACGCGTAGGGCCACTCTTCCGGCCCGAACCCGACAGCTAACTCGGTCGGCGGTACAGGGAGAAACTGAAGGAGAACTCGCTTCGTGGCCAAACATCGTTTGGAACAGCCCAATCGTGGGAGCAAGGTAGCCAAGAAGGCGGTGATCGCTGGATCGATCACGCTCGGTTCGCTCGCTGCTGCGGCCGGCCCTGCTCTTGCGGCCCCGGTCCACACCCCGCTCGGAACCTTCGAGATCCCGGCTCTGCCCGGCGAGCAGAAGGCTCCCGAGGCTGCGCCCGCGCCCAAGCCCGTCGCGAAGTCGCCGGCCGCAACGGTCGAGATCCCGAACGTCGGCCAGTTCACCATCCCGGGCATCGGCCAGAACCAGATCCCGGACCAGTTCCGTCCGCACGGTGGCGCCCCGCTCGGGCAGCCCCAACTGACCGCAGGCGAGAAGGCCGTCAAGGCCGCGGAGAGCAAGATCGGCTCGCCCTACTCCTACGGCTCGGCCGGCCCGAACGCCTTCGACTGCTCGGGTCTCGTCTACTGGTCCTACAAGCAGGCCGGCAAGACCATCCCGCGTGACAGCTACGGCCAGCTCGGTGGCGGTCGCCCGGTCTCGTACAGCGAGGCCAAGCCCGGCGACGTGATGATCTTCAACGGTGGCGGCCATGCCGGCATCTACGCCGGAAACGGACAGTTCGTCCATTCCTCGACCTACGGCACCCCCGTCAAGCGTGACGCGGTCAAGGAGTGGCAGCTCACCGGCATCCGCCGCTACTGACATCAACTGAACAAGAGCATCAGGGAAAGGGCGGGTCGCGGTTTGGTGCGATCCGCCCGATCCGGTCCTTGGGGTCATCGGGGGAACTTACGGTGGTCCGCGGACGATAACGAAGCGGTAAGGAAGTGACTGGCACCGTGCTTTCCGGGGAGGGGCGAGTGAACGCGACTCGTATCCGTGCACGATCGGGCCCGATGGTGCTCGTCATGTGTCTGCTGGCGGCCATTGTGACCGTCGTCCCACTGACGACCGGCGGAACCGGGCAGGCGCGGGCCGTGCCCGCGCGATCTGCCGATCAGCTTCTCGATCGGTACAAGCAGCTCGGCACCGAGGCCGAGAAGACCACCGAGGCGATGCACAACGCCAAGATCGAGTACGACAAGCAGCGCTCGATCGTCGTGCAGGCCAAGAAGGCCGCCGCCGACGCCCAGCGCAAGCTCGACATCAGCCGTGAGCAGCTCGCCGCTTACCAGGCGAGGGTCGACGCCATCGTGCGGGCCAGCTACCAGGGAGCCCGCGTCAGCGGACTCTATGCGGTGATGGTCAGCGACTCGCCGCAGGCCCTGCTCGACCAGATGTCGGGACTCGACATGATCTCGCGGCAGGCCGCATCGGACCTGACCGCCATCAAGAAGGTCCGCGCCCAGACCGCGGCCGCCAAGAAGGACGCCGACCAGACCGCGCTCGCCGCGTCGGAGGCGGTCTCGCGCGCCGAACGCGTCCGCGGAGACCTCCAGACCAAGCAGGCCGACCTGCAGATGCAGGCGATCCAGATCCGCGCGATCTACCAGTCGATGACCGGCAAGCAGCTCGCCGCCCTGCGCGGCCCGAGCTTCGACTTCGACCCGCGGATCGTCCCGAGGGGCACCGCCGCCGCACTCGTCGCCGTCCAGGCGGCGTTGACGCGAATCGGTGATCCCTATGTGTGGGGTGCCACCGGTCCGAGTTCCTTCGACTGCTCTGGTCTGATGGTGTGGGCCTACAAGCAGGCCGGCAAGACCCTCCCGCGGTCGAGTGAGGCGCAGATGGCCGGCGGACAGCCGGTGTCCCGCGAGGACCTCAAGCCCGGCGACCTGGTCATCTACTACCCGGACGCCCACCACGTGGGGATGTACGTCGGCGACGGTTACGTCATCCACGCCTCGACCTTCGGTGTCCCGGTCAAGGTCGTCCCGCTCGACGAGGCCGGCCCCTTCAACTCCGGCCGTCGGTTCTAGACTCCTCTGGTGGTCTCACTCCGCGGGCGTTGGCGCCCGACGCTCACCTCCGCGGTGGTGCTGCTGATCGGTGTGACCACCGGATGTGGGGGTCCGGGTCCGTCCTCGAACGTCGCATCGGTCTCCACCGGGTCCACCACGACGTCGACGACCCCGGCGAATGTGTATGAGCAGCAGCGTGCCGAGGGTGTGACGCGCCTGCTCGACGACCTCACCACGTCCGTGTCCGCGGGGGACCTGCGGGCGATCGGCCGCCTCGTGGACGACACGGCGACCCCGGCCTTCACGAATCGATGGGTGACCGCCGCGGAGAACTTCCGTCCCCGGCCGTTCTCCGGCGGCGAGTCCGACGGCCGCTTGCAGTTCGCCCGTTTTCGCTATCAGCTCGCACCCACCGAGGAAGCCGAGACACTGGTGCCCGCCGATGTCCAGGGGCTTCTCGACGTGAAGGGGAGTTCCGACTCCTGGGTCGCGCCGGTGGAGCTGCGATATGCCCTCGGAGGCGAGCGTGCGCCCGGGGTCGACGAACCCGAGGTGGTGGTGACCAACCAGTTCGTGGTCGCCAGGTACGGCGACGAGTGGAAGCTCGTCGGCGACGCCGAGGCGCTCGGCGGCGAACCGTCCCCGACCCAGATGTGGGAGCTCCCCGGACTCTCGGTCTCCGATGTGGAGACCGCGGGCGGGACGTCGGTGATCGCCTGGTACCTGCGCACCAACCCGGCGCTGGCGAACCTGCGCCGGCTGCTGCCCGATGCCGTCGACGCGGTGACCGCCTTCTGGGGCGACTCCTGGGATCGACGCGCAGTGCTCGTCGCGACCTCGACACCGAAGGAGTTCGACGAGCTCGTCGCGCCGGGACGCGGGGTGACCGGCACCGCGGCCGCCGCGACCGTGTACAGCCGAGTGGACTTCCCCCGGCGCACCGCCACCGGCCAGCGCATCGTCTTCACCCCAGCCGCCGACGACCTGGCCGCGCCGACGCTCGCCGTCGTGCTGCGCCACGAACTCACCCACGTCGCGGCCCGGGCCCAGACCGCCCTCGACGCCCCTCTCTGGATCACCGAGGGCGTGGCCGAGTACGTCGGCCGCAAGGGCACCTACACCCGACTCCCCGACGCCGCACCCGACCTGACCCAGGCGGTCCGTGCGGGCAACACCCCCACTGCGTTGCCCGACGACGCTGCCTTCGCCGTGGACGGGCAGAACTCCCAGATCGCCTATCAGAGTGCGTGGTCGATGGCTGCCTATGTCGCCGACCGGTACGACGAGGCGCGTCTGAAGCGGCTCTACCTCGGGGTCGCGGCAACCTCCGACCCGGCTCGCCAGGACGCCGCCATCCGGGCCGCGCTCGGCGTCGGTCGTGATGAACTGGTGGCCGGGTGGGGTCGATGGCTCGAGGGACAGGTCCGCTGATGTCACGAACCCTGTTGATCACGAATGACTTTCCGCCGCGGCCGGGCGGGATCCAGTCCTATCTGCAGAATCTGGTAGATCTGCTACCGCCGGAGGACATCGTCGTCTACGCGCCGCGCTGGCGCGGCCGGTCGCACATCGACTTCGACGCGGCAGCGCCGTACCGGGTGTACCGCCATCGCACGACGCTGATGCTGCCGACGCCGTTCGTCGCCCGACGTGCTGCGGAGATCGTTCGGCGCGAAGAGATCTCGACGGTCTGGTTCGGGGCGGCCGCACCGCTGGCCGTCCTGGCGCCCGCGATGAGGCGTGCCGGTGCCCAGCGCGTGCTCGCCAGTACGCACGGCCATGAGGTCGGCTGGTCGATGCTCCCGGTGGCACGTCAGGTACTCGGACACATCGGTCGCCACACCGACGTGATCACCTTCGTCAGCCGGTACACGCGCGGCCGATTCGCCTCCGCCTTCGGTCCGCATGCCGCACTCGAATACCTGCCGCCTGGTGTCGATGTCGACCGGTTCGCGCCCGATCCGATTCTGCGGCAGAAGTTCCGCGACCGTCACGACCTGGGGGACCGGCCGACCATCCTGTGTCTGTCGCGACTGGTGCCGCGTAAGGGGCAGGACGTGCTCATCCGGGCGCTGCCGCTGATCCGTCGCCGGATGCCCGATGCCGTACTGGTGGTCGTCGGCGGCGGCCCGTATGCGGAGAAGCTGCACGCACTCGCTGCCGAGGCGGATGTCACCGATCACGTGATCTTCACCGGATCGGTTCCGGCCGAAGAACTCTCGGCATATCACAACATCGCCGACGTCTTCGCGATGCCGTCCCGCACCCGCGGGGGCGGACTCGACGTCGAAGGGCTCGGAATCGTCTATCTCGAGGCCTCGGCGACCGGCGTGCCGGTGGTCGCCGGGCTCTCGGGTGGTGCGCCGGAGACCGTGGTGGAGGGGGTGACGGGGACGACGGTCGACGGCACCGACGTCGACGCCGTCGCCCTGGCGATCCTGGCGATCCTCGGCGACCGGGCGGCGGCGGCCGATATGGGCGCTGCCGGAAGGCGTTTCGTGATGGAGAACTGGCAGTGGAGTCAGATGGCGGCCCGGCTGCGCCAATTGCTCTGAGTCGTCCCTACGCCCCGGTCGAGACTCGAACCACGATCTTTCCTCGCACATGACCGGACTGGCTGCGCTCGTGAGCGCCGGCAGCGTCGGCCAGGTCGAAGACCTCGGCGATCTCCGGCTTGAGGTCGCCCGCGTCGGCGAGCCGGGCGAGCTCGGCGAGGTCCGCGGAGTCGGGACGCACCCACGCGTACTGGCCCCCGAACTCATCTCGCGCCCGTGCGTCGATGATGGAGGCGACGGTGCCGCCGTCGCGCAATACGTCTGGCACCGAATCGAGTGCCTCTCCACCGACATAGTCGAGGACGACGTCGACACCGGCGGGCTCGAGCGCACGTACCCGGTCTGCCAGACCATCCCCGTAGGTGGTGGGCTCGGCGCCGAGGGTTCGGAGGTAGTCGTGATTGGACTCCGAGGCGGTGCCGATCACCCGTGCGCCCAGAGATCGCGCGATCTGAACCGCGAACGACCCGACGCCGCCCGCGGCGGCATGGACCAGCACAGTGTGACCCGACTGCACGCCCGCCCGTCGAATCGTCTGGTACGCCGTCAGTCCGGCGAGCGGTACGGCCGCAGCCTCCTCGAACGACAAGCTGGACGGCTTGTGCGCGAGTGTGCGGACCGGTGCGGCGACCAGATCGGCGAACGTGCCGCCGGCGACCTCCCCGCCGACGACGTCCTTCCGGACGTAACCGAACACCTCGTCGCCCACCCGGAACTCCGGCGTGTCCAGGCCGACCTGCTCGACCACGCCCGCGACATCCCAACCCGGGATCACCGGGAACACGGTGTCCATGATCTCGGCGAGGTGTCCCTCGCGGACCTTCCAGTCCACGGGGTTGACACTCGAGGCGCGCACTCGGATCAGTACGGAGTCCGGACCGACCTTGGGCGTGGGGAGATCGGTGACCTCCAGGACATCAGGGCCGCCGAAGCGGCTGTAGGTGATTGCACGCATGGTGGCACCAACGGGTGCTCGGGCGGATTGATTCCTGATCCGGCGAACGGATCAGTTCTGGAAGATCACTTCTGGAGGATCACTTCTGGTAGATCGCCTCGATGTCGTCGGAGAACTTCTCCACGACCACGTTGCGCTTGACCTTGAGGGTCGGGGTCATCTCGCCGGTCTCCTCGGTGAAGTCCGACGGCAGGATGCGGAACTTCTTGATCGCCTCCGCGCTCGACACCGTCTTGTTGGCGGCGTCGATGGCCGACTGGATCTCGGCCCGCAGGTCGGCGTCGTCGGAGAGATCGGCGACCGAGGCCGACTCCGGCTTGTTGTTGCGTTCTTTCCAGGCGGGGAACGCTTCGGAGTCGATCGTGATCAGCACGCCGATGAACGGCTTCGCGTCGCCGACGACCATCGCCTGGGAGATCAGGGCGTTGGCGCGGATGACGTCCTCGAGTCCGGCGGGGGAGACGTTCTTGCCGCCCGCGGTCACGATGAGTTCCTTCTTGCGGCCGGTGATCGTGATGAAGCCGTCGGCGTCGACGGTGCCGAGGTCGCCGGTGTGGAACCAGCCGTCGACGATCGCGGTGGCCGTCGCCTCCGGGTTCTGCCAGTACTCCTTGAACACGACGCCGCCCTTGAGCAGGATCTCGCCGTCCTCGCCGAGGCGAACGGCGTTGCCCGACAAGGGCTTGCCGACGGTGCCGATCTTCCAGGCGGAGGGGGTGTTCACACTGAACGCGGCGGTCGACTCGGTCAGGCCGTAACCCTCGAACACCGGGATGCCGACGCCGGAGAAGAAGTGGCCCAGGCGTGCACCGAGGGGGCCGCCACCGGAGATCGCCATCCCGCACTCGCCGCCGAGGGCGTCGCGGAGCTTCTTGTAGACGAGCGCGTCGAACAGGGCGTGCTTGAGCTTGAGGAGCAGCCCGATCTGACCCTTCTCACGCGCCTCGGAGTAGGCGATGGCGGTCTCGGCCGCGGCGTCGAAGATCTTGCCCTTGCCGCCGTCGTGGGCCTTCTGGCGCGCGGAGTTGTAGACCTTCTCGAACACGCGCGGCACCGAGAGGATGAGCGACGGCTTGAAGACCGCGAACTCGTCGACGAGGGTCTTGATGTCACTGGTGTGCCCGACCTCGGCGCCGGCCTCGATCGCGACCAGGGTGATGGCGCGGGCCAGGACGTGTGCGAGCGGCAGGAACATCAGGAGACGCTTCTCGTCGCGCGCGATGAGGTCGTCGAGGATGTCGCCGGCGAGGACCGCGCGCACCTCGGAGAGCATGTTCGAATGGGTCAGCTCGCACCCCTTCGGTCGCCCGGTGGTGCCCGAGGTGTAGATGAGGGTCGCCGGGTCGGCGGCACCGACGGTCGCGCGGCGCTTGGCGACCTCGTCGTCGTGGACATCGGCGCCGGCGGACACGAGTTCGTCGACGGCACCCGGTCCGTCGGCGCGATCGATCTGGAACACCTTGACCGATTCGGTCAGCGAGTCGATGGACTCGAAGGCGGCACGATGGCCGTCGTCTTCGAGGACGATCGCGACGGCGCCGGAATCGCGCATGATCCACTCGATCTGGCTGGCCGACGACGAGTCGTAAATCGGCACGGTGATCGCGCCGGCCGACCAGATCGCGAAGTCGAAGAGGTTCCACTCGAGGCGGGTGCGCGAGAGAAGTGCGACGCGGTCGCCCGGGTTCACGCCGGAGGCGATCAGGCCCTTGGCGATCGACGAGATGCGTGCTGCGGCATCAGCGGCCGTGATCGGCGCCCAGGTATCGCCCTGTTTGTGGCGGAACACGACGTGCTGAGGTGATCGCTGTGCCAGATCGAAGATGATGTTCGTGCAGTTCTCGTCGTCGGCGATCGAGAATTTCGCAGGCACGCTGTACTCACTCATCGTGGTTACCCTCCAGTAGATGCCGTTGTGCAGATCGTAACTCTGTTGGGAACCGGGACGTTCACGGCACCGCCCGTCGGGTGCACTACCCTGCGCCGACACGAGTATGTGAAGCTAGTGGGCGTGACGAGCATCCAGGTGGCCGACGAGGTCTTCGTCGCCGCGGCACCCCGCCTGGCCGCTGCCGTGATCGGCGACCCCGCGAACTGGCGGCGATGGTGGCCCGACCTGCGTCTGGCGGTCACCGAAGACCGTGCCGAGCAGGGGGTCCGGTGGCGTGTCGACGGACCGGTGGCCGGAACGATGGAGATCTGGAACGAAGCCATTCTCGACGGCTTCGTACTGCACTACTTCCTCCATGCGGAACCGACGCAGCCGCTGGGCGGCGAGCGGGGAGACGATCCGCGCGCACGCGCCGACGCGCTGGCGGAGGAGAACAAACGTCGTCGTGTGGCGGGCAAGGACATGTCCTTCGAGGTGAAGAAGCTCCTCGAGGCCGGCCGGCACGTGGGCGGTCCGGCCGCCGGTGCCGAGACCGCCGAGGCCGTGTGATGGCCGATCACACCGAACGCGACATCGTCATCGGCGCGGACGCCGAGGACATCCTGGCCGTGATCTCCGATTTCGAGCACTACCCGGACTGGGTCGCCGCGGCGCGTGAGGTCGAGGTGCTGCGCGCCGACGCCGCCGGGCGCGCACTCGAGGTGCGGTTCGTGCTCGACGCCGGTGTCCTGCAGGACACGTATGTGCTTGCCTACGAGTGGGATCCGGACGGGACGTCGGTGTCGTGGCGGCTGGTCTCCAGTGATCTGCAGAAGGACCAGCGGGGCCGCTACATCCTGACCCAGCAGGTTCCCGGCTCGACCAAGGTCACCTATGAGCTGATGGTCGACCTGCAGGTGCCGATGATCGGACAGCTGAAACGTCGTGCGGAGAAGGCGATCACCGATTCCGCGCTGCACGAGCTCAAGAAGAGGGTCGAAGGCTGATCGATCTCACACCCATTCATGTGGTGCTCGGTCCCGGAGGCTCCGGTGTCTCCGCTGTCGCCGCCGCGGCGGCGTCCCAACGGCCCAGCACGCCCAGGGATTCGCGTCGTGCCGTCACCCGACCGGAGCAGCACACACTGCTCATCACGGTCGACCGTTGGTCGCCGGTGCACGACTGGGCTCGCGTCTACCGGCAACCCGGTGAGCCGGTGGCGGTCTCGAAGTTCCTGCACCTGCTGACACTCGACCGGCTCGATCTCACCGAACGCACGTGGTCGGCCTTCGTCGACGTCCTCGAGCACACGGTCGGACGCAGCAAGGCCGTCATGCCGGGGGTGGGGACCCTCGCCGGCATCGACGCCGCGGAGCTGACCTCGTTGCCGGGTATCGACGACTTCCTGTTGCTCCGGCGCATCCGCGACGAGGCGACGAGTGGTCGGTGGCAACGGATCGTCGTCGACTGCTCGGGGTGTGGCGACCCCTTGCAGTTCCTGCGTGGGGGAGCGGTGCTGAGTCAGGCCCTCAACCGGTTCTGGCCGCGGCACCGGCGGCTCGCGATGGCGGCCGAACGGCCGGTGATGGCACAGTTGACCGCCGCGGTCGACGCCATCGACCGCGACTGCGCGGACGTCGCCGAGTTGTTCGCCGACGCGCATGCGGTGGCCGTCCACCTGGTTCTCGGCGCGGAGGATCGGGCACGCCGCCTCGCTGAGCACTATGTCGCGGGGGCGGACGTCATGGGACTACCGCTCACCTCGGTTCAGGTGAACCGCGGTGTGGGCGCGGAGTCGCCGGAAGACCTCGCCGCGCACGTCGAGGGGCTTCTCGCCGGACGCGGCGATGTGCGGGTCGCACTGGTGGACCGGTCCACGGAGACGATCGACCGGATGGCGCGGCTGCGCAAACTCGCGGTCCGGTTGCCCGATCCACACGGTATCCCGCGCGGATCGGCTGCTGCGGTCGTCGAGACCGCCTCCGAGGAGCCGGTCTCCTTCCGGCTGTCGTGGTCACAGCGCCTGCCCGAACCCGATTCGCTGGCCCTCGGCCGCAGCGGCGACGACCTGCTCGTGACCGTCTCCGGGTTCCGTCACCCGGTGCGTCTGCCGTCGGTGTTGCGCCGGTGCACGGTGGTCGACGCGGCCTGGGACGACGGCCGGCTGACCGTCTGTTTCGTCCCCGACCCCGCCGTCTGGCCGCGCCGCTAGTCGACGCCGCACGGACACCGGGTACGTTCGAAGACCGCCCGCGCAGTCGTGTGCGAGAACGCGCGTTCGGCGACCACACGGTACGGTGCTGGGACGCCCGTCCATTCATGATGGCGAGAGCGAGCGGCACCAGGCCTCCGGGTACGAGCGGTGAGGGGAGACTACGCGCATGGGCACGGACGAGGGGACGTCACGGGGTGACGGGCCCGATCGTGACGACCGCGGTGGTCCGCACGGCGATCCGGTCCGGGACCTGTTGCTCGGTGTGGCCAATCAGATCGACGCGCTGGCGGGTCTCTTCGCGGGTGGCACGCAGGACGCGGGCGCGGCTGCCGCCGGGTATGTAGCCGCGTTCGGTGCCGACGGCCCGGTCGGCCAGACACTCGCCGGTGCGTCGGGGGAGATCACCTCGTTGCTGCGCGAGATCGGCGACCTCATCGCCCGGCTTCTCGCGGCGGTCATCGCCGTCCTCGAGGCCATCGCGGAGGCTCTGCGGTCGGCTCCCAGCTCGGTGTCGGAACCGCGGAACTACGAGCCGATCGCGGTTCGGATCGGCAGCCCGCGTCGTCCGGACGCGTCCACCGCACCCGAGCAGGAGCAGTGATGGGTGAGCTGACGATCGGGATCGACATCGGCGGCACGAGTGTGCGTGCGTCGGTGGTCGACGACCGCGGCACGATGCTCGACACCCTCCGCGCGCAGACGCCGCCCACCGCTCAGGCCCTCGAACACTGCCTGGACCGTCTCGTCGGCGAGCTGACCTCGAGGTGGGACGCGAAGGCCGTCGGGCTCGCGATCGCCGGGTTCCTGACCACCGACCGCAGCATCGTCCGGTTCGCGCCCCATCTGCCGTGGCGTGAGGCCCCGGTGGCCGAGGACATGACCCGACGCGTCGGCATCCCGGTGTTCGCCGAACACGACGCCAACGCGGCGGCGGTGGCCGAGGTGCGGTTCGGTGCGGCCGCGCGTGGACACAACACGGTGGTGCTCGCGATCGGTACCGGCATCGGTGCCGGTCTCGTGATCGACGGCGAGATCTACCGCGGGAGTTACGGCGTCGCACCGGAACTCGGACACCTCGCGATCGTCCCCGACGGTCGTGCCTGTGCCTGTGGCAAACGCGGATGCTGGGAAAGGTATTGCAGCGGAACCGCTTTGGTTGACACCGTGGTCGAGTTGCTGGCCGACGGCGACTGGGGGCGCAGCCAGCTCGCCGCCGACGTCGCCGCCGACCCCGGTTCCCTGACCGGCCGGCGGGTCGCCGGTGCGGCCGCCGACGGCGATGCCGTGGCCCTGGCGGCCTTCGCCCGGTTCGCGACCTCCCTGGGACAGGGTCTGGCGATGATCGCAGACATCTTCGACCCGGACCTGATCGTGCTGGCCGGCGGCGTCGGCGCGGCCTCGGGCTTGTTCCTCGACGAGGCGCGTGAGCACTACGCGCGGCAGGTCACCGGTGCCGGCCACCGTCAGCTCGCCCGGATACGTGGCACCCAGCTCGGTGAGACAGCCGGTGTCGTCGGCGCGGCCGAGGTTGCGCGCCAAGCACTTCGGACGGCGGCGAGTCGCTCGACGCCGCCGTCTGCCGCCCGCTGAGGAAACCGGGGCCGGTCGGTAGAGTCGACGCAGGTAAGGTCTTGATGTCGGGACCACGGGGTGCGGGTTCCGGCGGTGGGGGTCCGCTGTCGACACCGGCATCGGGTCAGGAGTAATGCGCGGCGAGGAGAGTCTCATGTGGTACTGGGCGTTCAAGTACATCTTCCTGGGACCGTTCCTCCGCGTCTTGGGTCGCCCGAGGATCGAGGGACACGAGAACATCCCGGTCGACGGGCCCGCCATCCTGGCGAGCAACCACCTCGCGGTGATGGACAGCTTCTTCCTCCCGCTGATGGTCGACCGCCGGATCTACTTCCTCGCCAAGAGCGAGTACTTCACCGGCACGGGTCTCAAGGGCGCGTTCCAGCGGTGGTTCTTCACCGCGGTCGGTCAGATCCCCATCGACCGGTCGGGCGCGGCCGCCGCCGAAGGTGCCTTCACCGCCGCACGCCGCCAACTCGACAAGGGCAAGCTGATGGGCATGTACCCGGAAGGCACCCGCTCACCCGATGGCCGCCTGTACAAGGGCAAGACCGGACTCGCGCGTCTGGCGATGGACACCGGAGTGCCGGTCATCCCGGTCGCCATGATCGACACCCACAAGTTCAACCCGCCCGGGTCGATCCTGCCGCGCCCCACGAGGGTGACCGTCCGCATCGGCAAGCCGCTCGACTTCTCCCGCTTCGAGGGAATGGAGGGCAACCGCTACATCGAGCGCGCCGTCACCGACGAGATCATGTACGAACTCATGCAGCTCTCCGGCCAGCAGTACGTCGACGTCTACGCCGCGAGCCTCAAGAACAAGGCCCCGTCCACCGAGTCGCAGGCTGCCGACGCGGCCGCCTGAGCAGTGCGACCCGCAACCCAGTGCACGGCACCCTGATCGAGGTCGCGTGCGACATCGACCAGGGGTGAACGACGTCGACCGAGCTCCTACAGTTGCAGCGATGTCGCACGCGACGTCATTTCGCACTCGCTCATCCGACGCGCCGAACCCCTCGCGCGTGATCGGTGACGCGTTGTCCGGCCGAGAGAGTCTCTCGTCCTTCACGACGGCCCGGCCGGCCGACCGCGGCCACTGAGGTGCGCGAAGCGGCGGTCAACCCACGCGCGGAAAGCGTTGACGACCGGGGTGCTAACCCGCTTCGCCCACCCGCGCGTCGTCGAGGACGGCGCACAGCTCGGGAATCCAGTCACGGTCGGCGGGTACGACGTCGTCGAGATCGAGCCGGCGTAGTTCGTCGGCCGAGAACCACTGCATGTCCAGATGTTCCAGGGCGGCCGGGGTTCCGGAATGTAGGCGGGCGCGGTAGGCGTACAGCATCAGGCCGTTGGGGAGGGTGACCTCCGCCCCGATACGCGCCGCCACCTCGATCTCGGCCCCGAGTTCCTCGCGGATCTCGCGGGTGAGAGCGGTCGCGTGGGTCTCGCCGGATTCGACTCGGCCACCGGGCAGTTCCCACTTGCCGGCGAGCTCGGCCGGATGTGCGCGCTGGGCGAGCAGAACCCGACCGTCGTCGACGATGGCCGCTGCCACCACATCCTGCGGGCGGTCGTCGGTTCGGTGGGCGCCGCGCGCCGCACGGGTGGCGATCAGCCAGCCCATCGTGACGAAGGTGGCGATCGACCAGGCCGCTCCGAACACGGCCTCGACGGCAGCCTGGGGCTCGGGTCCGTATTCGATGAGGACGCGCAGGATCCATGGGATGCCGAGCCCGGCGACGACCACCCACATGCCCAGGATCGCGCGGGCGCCGGGGCGTCGAGCGCCCGCGCCGTGTACGAGCCAGACGCCCAGGGGCACCACCCACACCCAGTGGTGGACCCAGGAGATCGGCGAGATCAGCAGGCCGAAGAACTGCACGACGAGCAGGACGCCGAGGGCGTCGGACACCGCGCGCCAGGTGAACACGGCCACGACGGTGGCGACCAGGACGCCGAGGAACCAGATCCAACCGGTGCCGACATCGAAGCCGACGAACCGCGAGAGGGTCCCGCGCAGGCTCTGGTTGATGACCGCCTGGACGGGGCCGATGCGTTCGGCGTCCCCGAACAGGGTGCCGTAGTAGGTCCGGGTGACCTCCGGGAAGAGCAGCAGGCAGCCGAGGACCGTGAGCACGAAGGCGAACGCCGCCGACAGTGCACCCCACGGCTTGCGGACGGCGAGGTACCAGAGGCCGCTGATGGCCGGGGTGAGCTTGATGCCGGCCATGAGGCCGATCAGTGCGCCGCCCGCGAGCACACCGCGCTCGCTCGGGGTCCCGTCGGCTCGACGCGCCCAGGAGATCGCCATCAGGGTGCCGAGCATCAGGAAGACGTTGATCTGGCCGTAGTCCAGGGTCACCCGGACCGGCTCACACCAGATGGCCGGTGCGGTCCACAGCGCCGCGAGCGCGTGGACGTCGGTGGACCGGCCGCACAGTCGGAGCGCGAGCACCACACAGGCGTAGAGGGCGGCGAAGGTCGCGAGCTGCCAGCCGATCGCCACGATGTCCCACGGGATCAGCGACAGGGGATAGAGCACCACCGCGGCGAACGGTGGGTAGGTGAAGGGCAGCGCGAAGTCCGTCTCACCGGAATAGGTGAACAAATAGAGCGACCCGTCGGCGAGACCCGCCGAACCGTCGCGGTAAACATGCAGGTCGACGAAGTTCCTGCCGTTCACGGTCAGCGTGTCCCAGACGAGCCGCGCGATGATCGACGCCGCCAGGAGAGCGGTCGCCAGCACAGACCTGGAGCGCACGAATTACCAGGGTAGCCAGCAAACGACGGCAATGGCGAAACGTACATCGCCCGGGCGCGTGTGCGGGTCCCGTCCGAGGGTGTCCCGGGACGTGGAAAAACGGCGTGTGAAACTGTCCCCATGCGGTTCTTCTACGACTCGGAGTTCATCGAGGACGGAAACACCATCGAGCTGGTCTCGATCGGGGTCGTCGGCGAGGACGGCCGTGAGTTCTATGCGGTGTCCACCGAGTTCGATCCCGGCCGCGCCGGTGACTGGGTGCGCGCGAACGTGTTGCCCAAACTGCCGTCCCCGTCGTCGCCGGTGTGGAAGGACCGCCGCCGGATCCGTGAGGACCTCCTCGAGTTCCTCACCGCCGACGGGACCGACATCGAACTGTGGGCGTGGGTGGGTGCCTACGACCACGTCGTCCTGTGTCAGATGTGGGGTCCGATGACCGCGCTGCCGCGTCCCATCCCGCGTTTCACCCGGGAACTCCGGCAGCACTGGGACGCCGCCGGCCGTCCCGCACTCCCGCCGGCGCCCTCCGACGCCCACGACGCACTGAGCGACGCGCGGCACAACCTGCGCCGCTGGGAGGCGATCGAGGAGGCCCGGCGGAAGATGGCCGGCTGACCCGGCGCAAATCGCGGGCGCGTCTGCTTTACGCTGGACAAGTGGTGAACTGGACCGTAGACGTTCCGATCGACGAACTCCCCGAGCTGCCGCCGTTGCCCGGTGGCCTCCAGGAGCGTTTCGACGACGCGATGAGCCGCCCCGCGCTGCAGCAGCCGAGCTGGCCCGCCGAGGAGGCACGCAAGATCCGCACCGTCCTGGAGTCGGTGCCGCCGATCTGCATGCCCGCCGAGGTCCAGTCGCTGTCGTCGCAGCTTGCCGACGTCGCCGAGGGACGGGCCTTCCTGTTGCAGGGCGGTGACTGCGCGGAGACCTTCGCCGACAACACCGAACCCCACATCAAGGCGAACATCCGCACGCTGTTGCAGATGGCCGTCGTGCTGACCTACGGCGCGAGCCTTCCGGTGGTGAAGGTCGCGCGCATCGCCGGCCAGTACGCCAAGCCGCGGTCGTCGAACGTCGACGCCCTCGGCCTGCCGTCGTACCGCGGCGACATGGTCAACGGCTTCCCGGCCGACGAGGCCGTGCGTGCCCACGATCCGTCGCGTCTGGTGCGCGCCTACGCGAACGCCGCCGCGGCCATGAACCTGGTCCGTGCGCTCACCCAGGCCGAGGCCGACCTGCACCGGGTCCACGACTGGAACCGCGAATTCGTGCGGACGTCGCCCGCCGGCGCCCGGTACGAGGCACTCGCAGCCGAGATCGACCGCGGTCTGCGGTTCATGGACGCCTGCGGCGTCACCGATTCGAGCCTCCACTCGGCGTCGATCTACGCCTCGCACGAAGCGCTCGTCCTCGACTACGAACGCGCCATGCTGCGACTGGCCGACGACCCCGCGGCCGACGCGAAGAGCGGGGACAAGGTCCTCTACGACCTCTCGGCACACCTCCTGTGGATCGGTGAGCGCACCCGTCAGCTCGACGGCGCGCACATCGCGTTCGCCGAGCTGATCAACAACCCGATCGGCGTGAAGATCGGACCGACGACGACGCCCGAGCAGGCCGTCGAGTACGTCGAACGACTCGACCCGCACAACGTTCCGGGCCGCCTGACCCTCGTCGCCCGGATGGGCAACGGAAAGGTGCGCGAGGTGCTCCCGGCGATCGTCGCCGCCGTCGAGGCGACCGGTCACAAGGTCATCTGGCAGTGCGACCCCATGCACGGAAACACCCATGAGGCCTCGACCGGCTTCAAGACGCGGCACTTCGACCGCATCGTCGACGAGGTGCAGGGCTTCTTCGAGGTCCACCGTGCGCTCGGCAGCCATCCGGGCGGCGTGCACGTCGAGCTGACCGGTGAGAACGTCACCGAGTGTCTCGGTGGCGCACAGGAGATCTCGGACCTCGACCTCGCCGGCCGCTACGAGACCGCATGCGACCCGCGCCTCAACACCCAGCAGTCGCTCGAGCTGGCGTTCCTCGTCGCGGAGATGCTGCGCGGCTGACACTTTCCGGCGACGGGGCGAGTGGTTTCGATACGCCTCGTCGCAGGCTCCTCGGCTACTCAACCGGCGGTCGTGGGGCTCGTCGCAGGCTCCTCGGCTACTCAACCGGCGGTCGTGGGGCTCGTCGCAGGCTCCTCGGCTACTCGACCAGCGGTTCTCTCCGCCGACCGTATCGAGGTCAGCCGATCGTGAGATAGGTGCTGCCGACCCAGAACCCGGCAGCACCCAGACCGACGGCGATCAGCAGCACCAGGAGAATCCACAGCAGCGCGCCCAGGCGTCCGCCCCCGACGAGTTCGGGTTCGAGCGGGGCCTGGTCGCGTGTGTCGGCGTCCCGCCCACGCGATCCCGGCCGGTCGTTCCGCTCGCGGGCGGGCGGGGCGGGCCGATCGTCGGCGGGTTCGGCGACCGGCCGGACCGGCGCCGCCGGGGAGTCCGGCGCCGAGGCGCCCGGTTCATAAGGGCCGGGTGCCGACTGGATCCGGGTTCCGTGACCGACCGGTCCGGCCGCGCGGTAGCGCGACTTCATCTCGCGTTCGCGCGACCGCTTCGGCGCGGGCACGGTGAACGGCGGCAGATCGAGGTCGTCGGCGACGGTGAGCAGGGCGCGCTGCATCTCGAAACCGTCGGCGTACCGGTCGGCGGGGTTGCGTTCGGTCGCGCGCAGCACGATCTCGTCGAATTCCGCGGGGACACCCGCGATCACGTCGCCCGGCGCGGGGACGTCGTAGGTGAGTCGCTGGTAGGCGAGAGACAGTGGCGAGTCGCCGTGGAAAGGTGTTCGGCCCGTCAGCATCTCGAACATCATCACGCCCATCGAGTAGACGTCGCTACGCGCGTCGGCGTGGGTGGACTCGACCTGTTCGGGCGAGAGGTAGGCGGCGGTCCCGAGGATCACGCTGGCCGAGGTCACCCCTGCCTCCGCGACGGCGCGCACCAGTCCGAAGTCGGCGACCTTGACCTCACCGGCGTCGGAGATCAGCACGTTCTCGGGTTTGACGTCGCGATGGACCAGTCCCGCGGCGTGGGCGGTCCCGAGACCGCCGAGTACGGGTTCGGCGACGGCCACCACGGCGTGCGGGGGCATCGGTCCGCGCTCGCGCAGCAGCTCACGCAGGCTTCCGCCGTCGACGAGTTCCATGACCAGGAAGGCGATGCCGTTGTCGATGCCCTGGTCGTAGACCGCGACGAGACCCGGGTGTTTGAGGCCGGCGACCGCGCGCGCCTCGAACTCGAAGCGGCGCAGGAACTGCGGATCGCCCGAGTACCGCGAGTCCATCACCTTGACCGCCACGTCGCGGCCGAGCCGGAGGTCGACACCGAGATAGACCGCCGACATGCCACCCCGCGCGATGGGAGCGTCGATGCGGTACCGGTCCTCGAGGACGGTCCCGAGCATCGGGTCGACGGGGGAGTTCACCCCGCTGAATCTACCTGCAGCACCGTACCGTCGGGGTCATCGGCGCGTGTGAGCTGCGGTCGGTGTCGGACCTCGGGCGGGCACGCGGAGATCGGCGGTTTCACCGGACCCGGAAGTACCGCTACGCTTCTTCCCGTGGGTTCCATACCGTTGTCGCCTGACACCCTGTCCGCAGATGTCGAGATGCTGTCGGTCGACGAGGTCGCCGACCGGCTCGCGGTGTCCACCAACCGGGTGCGCACACTCATCCGCGACCACAATCTGCTCGCCGTCTCCCGCGGTGGACATCCGGTGATCCCGGCGCTGTTCTTCGACGACGACGGCGTCGTCAAACACTTCTACGGCCTCGTCGGGGTCCTGCTCGACGGGGGTTACACCCGGGACGAAGCGATGACCTGGCTGTTCACCGTGCAGGACGACCTCGATCTGCATCCCGCCGCAGCCCTGCACACCGATTCCGCCCGCGAGGTCATCCGCCGGGCGCAGGCTCAGGCCTTCTGACCCCGTCCTCCTCGGCCGCCGGCTCGTCCGGTGCGCCGGTCCGGTCCGACCCCCACGCCCATCGCCCGAACCGGCCGAGCCGCAACGGGTCTGGGCGCAGCAGTGACCAGGCGGCGAGTCCGGCCAGCAGGAACGCCAGGGTGAGTTCGACGGGCTTGTAGAAGACGATCGCATCGTCGGGCTGGAACACGATCAGCATGAAGGCCGACACCCCGACCACGCTCGCCCGTGCCCACGGCGGCAGCGTGAACGCCACCGCGATCGCCAGCACCCACGTGTAATACCAGGGGAGCGTGGACGGTTCGAGCAGGAGCACGGCCAGCATCGCCCACGCCATACCCGCGACCGCGTCCCGGGCGTCGTGCCGGTGACGCCACCACAACGCGACGAGTATGACCGCGAGGATCACCGAACCGATCGCGCGCGTGATCTCGAGCACCGGTTGCAGATTGAGAGCGGCGAACGGGGCGGCGACCAACGTGACGAGATGGGCGACGAAGGTGGGGAGCGTGAACCAGTTGATGATCACGTCGGCCCAGCCCAGACCCGTCAGCCAGCCGAATCCCAGACCGACCAGCAGAGTCCAGACGCCGAACACCGCGAGCGAGACACCCACGATCGCGGCGAAGACGCCGACGACGTCGCGGGCGGTCACCGGGCGGCGGGACCGTATGTGGGACAGCCAGATCCACAGCACGAACGGGATCGCGATCCCCGCGGTGATCTTGATCGACACCGCGAGGGCCAGCACCGCGGTGCCGGTGACGTGCCGGCCGGTCACGACCAGGACGAGACCCGTGGTGAGCACGCCGGCCATGAGGAGTTCGACGTGAGGTCCCGCGACGAGATGGATGAGGACCATCGGGTTGAACAGTGCGAGCCAGAGACCGGCCTGCGGCGAGGCGCCGAAGTGGCGCGCGAGTCGCGGGATCGCCCACAGCGACAGGAACAGCCCGGGCAGCAGCACGAGCCGCACGGCCAGGACGCCGGCGACGGCATGGTCACCGGTGATCTCGGTGACGACACGCAGCAGTCCCATGGTGAACGGTCCGTACGGCGCCGTGGTGGTGGCCCAGACCGTGGCCATGCTGTCGACGAGCGGGCCTGGATGGTGGGCCGGACCGTCGGCGTACGGATCGAATCCCGCACCGAACACCGCACCCTGGGCGAGGTAGGCGTAGACGTCACGGCTGTAGACCGGAACGGCCACGAGCAGCGGCGCTGCCCAGACCAGTAGCCACCGCTGCAGGGTCCGGGTGGACGGGGAGTTCGCGGAACCGGTCGCGACCCGGCGACCCAGCCGGACCCAGGCGAAGACCATCAGAAAGACCCCGAGCCAGAAGAAGGTCCCGAAGAGGTTCTTGCCGTGGCCGTAGGTGATCCAGCTCAGCCCCAGGTCGGTGAGCGTCGTGCTGTTGCGGGGCGGATCACCGACTCCGAAACTGCCCACGCACACCAGGATCGAGCCGATCGCACCGATGATCAGATCGCCACGTGCGGGACGGTCGCGTCCGCCCGCGGGCGTGGGCGTCGCAGTTGGTGCTTCCACGCCGGGGTTCACGCCTCGCGATGTGCGGTCCGGTGGGCGACCGCGGTGAGTTCGGTGCGGATATCGTCGCCGATGTCGGCGGCGTCGAGTGCAGCGAGAGCGGCGCCGAGCAGGTCGTCGATCTTGCCCTCCATCTCGGCGACCGCGCCGACATCGACGAGAAGTGCTCGCGCGGAACCCAGTTCGTCGTCGTCGAGAGGGCGGCCGATGAACGTGCGCAGGCGGCTCCCGAGTGCGGGGTCGGAGTCGTCCGCTCGTCGCAGCGCGGTGGCGAGCAGGGCGGTGCGCTTACCCGAGACCAGGTCGTCGCCGGACGGCTTGCCGGTCCGTTCGGGGTCGCCGAAGACGCCGAGCTGGTCGTCGCGCAACTGGAAGGCGATGCCCAGGTCGTGTCCGATCTTCCGCAGCGTCGCGACCAGATCCTCCGACGCGCCGGCGAGTCGCGCCCCGAGTTCGAGTGGGCGGGCCACCGTGTACGCGGCGGTCTTGAACTCCATCACGCGATAGGCCGCGGCCGCGGAGTCGTCGCCGCTGGCCTCGTTCACGATGTCCAGGAACTGCCCACCCAGCACCTCCGTGCGCATCGCCGCCCAGGTGGCGCCGACGGCGGGCGGCAGGGGACGGTACTCGGGGGTGGCTGAGCTCCGATCGCCGGTTGAGCTTGTTTCTCCGCTGGTTGAGCTTGTCGAAACCCCCGGCCGGTGATCGTGCACGAGGTCGTCGGCCCACGCGAGTGCGAGATCGCCGGCCAGGATCGCCGCGGCCACCCCGTGGTCGGCGGGGTCACCCGCCCAGGAGGCCGCGGCATGCCGCGACTGGAACACACGGTGCAGCGTCGGCTGTCCGCGCCGGGTGTCGGACCGATCGATGATGTCGTCGTGGATCAGGGCACAGGCCTGCACGAGTTCGAGGGCCGCGCCCACCCGCAGCGCGTCGCGGGCCTCGCGGCCGACGGTCGACGCCTCATCGGAGTCGACGCGCCCCGACTCGCTCATGCCGCACCGCCACCCGGCGAAGGCGAAGACCGGCCGGATCCGCTTCCCGCCCTGCAGCACGAAATCCCGGACCAGCTCCGCTGCGGTGCCGACCACCGGGGCGATGTCGGACGCAGCGGGTACCGCGACGTCGAAGAAATTGCGCAATTCGGTCTCGACGGCCGCCGGGACCGCATCGAGCGAGGCCGGCGTGGGGAAGGCGGAGGTCACCCTGCCAGGCTATGCGAATCGCTCTCTACACTGTTTGGGTGACCCCAACCGCTCCGGCACCCTCGATCGTCGAACGCCTGTCCGCCCCGCACCGTGGACCGGTGCCGTTCTCCGTCGAGTTCATGCCCCCGCGCGACGCCGAGGGCGAGGCCCGTCTGTGGCGCGCGGTGCGCATCTTCGAGCGGCTGTCCCCGGCGTTCGTCTCGATGACCTACGGCGCCGGCGGGTCGACGCGCGACCGCACGGTCCGCATCACCGGCGAGCTCGCCGCCCAGACCACCCTGCTACCGGTGGCGCACCTGACCGCGGTCAACCACAGCGTCGCCGAACTGCGCGCGCTCGTCGGTGCATACGCCGACCAGGGCATCACCAACATCCTCGCGCTCCGCGGCGACCCGCCCGGCGATCCGCTCGGAGAGTGGATCAAGCACCCCGACGGCGTCGAATACGCGGAGGAACTGGTCCGTCTCATCGGCACCCTCGGCGACTTCCACGTCGGGGTGGCGTCGTTCCCGGAGGGTCACCACCGTGCCCCCGACCTCGAACACGACACCCGCAACCTGGTGAACAAACTGCGCGCGGGCGCCGAGTACTCCATCACCCAGATGTTCTTCGACGTCGAGGACTACCTGCGGCTGCGTGACCGGGTGCAGGCGGCCGACCCCGAGCAGGGCGCCAAGCCGATCATCCCGGGCATCATGCCGGTGACCTCGCTGGCCAGCATCAAGCGCATGGCCGAGCTGTCCGGTTCGGTGATCCCGCCGAAGGTGGTGGAACGGTTCGCCAAGGCTGCGGGCGACGGACCCGAGGAGGATCGGGCCGCCGTGCGCGCGGTCGGCATCGACTTCGCGACCGAGACCGCGGAACGACTCATCGCCGAGGGCGCACCCTGCCTGCACTTCTGCAGCCTCAACTTCGCCAAGGCGACCAGCGAGGTGCTCGCCCGGCTCGGCGTGGACGTCGACGCCGCGCTGCACGTGCCGGCCTGAGCGTCCCCGCCCGACGTCCGGCCCGGCGGCCCTAGCTGTCCTTGGGCGCAGTCGCCGCAGTTGGGTCGGCGGCTGCCGAGAGTCCCTCGCCGGACAGGGTCGACGGCGCGGTGTTGGTGGAAACCGGTCGTCCCGGCCGTGGGCCGCGGTACCGCTTCGAATAGGCGATCCGCACGATGACCAGCACCGCGATCAGGCAGACGATGGCGACGAACCACGACCAACTGCTCACTGCGGCGGTCGCCGGGTCCGGGTAGGTGGCGTCGGCGCTGAAGTCCGACGGTTCGCCCGGCGCCGGGGTCCAGGTGACCGTCGACTCGCCGACCTGGTCGCCGTTGGTGGCCGTCACCGGCCCGCCGAACGTGACCGTCAGCTGCACGAAGTCGCGGACCGGGGTGAGGTCGGAGAGGTCGGTGTCACCGCGGAAGCGGACGACCTCGCCGCTGCGCTTGGCCGTGAGGTCCATCGTCAGCGAGGTCTCGCCGTACGCATCGGCGATGATGTCGCCGAGCTGCCCGAACTGGCCGGCGGTGAGATCGGTGAAACTCGCGCGGCTGCCGACGCGCGTGACCGCCTCGTCGGGCTTGTCACCGGAGTCCTCGTTGTCGTCTCCCGCGGACCCCGACGGCGCGGCCGATTCCGCGCTCTCGTCCGGCGTCTCCTTGAACTCGGTCACCGAGACCTGCCCCAACATCGATTCGGGGAGATCCAGCTGCGGCGCGCCACGAGGATTGTCCGGCGACGTCGCGACGATGACGCTGCCGGAATACCGGTCACCCACCGTTGTCGATCGCTCGAGACAACCGGCCATCAGCGGGGACAGAAGGAGCGCCACGATCACCACCGCCACCGGCATCAGCCGGCGGCGTCGAGACTGATCGCGGAGGGACTCAGGTGCACCCTGCTCGGGAATCGACGATCGCACGCTGCTCATCGTGCCAGACGCTCAGCCGAACAGACGTCTCCGACGCTCAGCCGAACAAACGTCTCCGACGCTCAACGGAACAAACGCCTCCGACGCAGTGCGGCGTGGCCGGCGATGTATCCACTCGCACCGGTCACCCCGCCACCGGGATGTGTCGACGCTCCTGCCAGGAGGAGACCGTCGGCACCGGGGACACGGTGGCCCGCCAGGTCCGGGGTCGGACGCCACATGAACATCTGATCGATCGACATCTCCACGTGCATGATGTTGCCGCCGATCAGGCCCAGTTCGGATTCGAGGTCCTCCGGGGTCTGCACATGACGATGGGCGATCGACTCCGCGAAACCCGGTGCGTGACGGTCCACCTCGGCGCAGACCGCCGCTGCGGCCTGCGCGCCCAGTGTCGACCAGTCGCCCTCGGCGAGCCGATAAGGATGCCACTGCGCCCACAGGTTGATCGCGTGCCGACCCTCCGGGGCGAGGGTGGGATCGATCGCCGAGAAGCTCATCGCAACGACAGCGGGCCGCGGTGGCACTGCGCCGACCGCCGCTGCCGCATGCGCGCCGACCAGGTGCGCGCGATCGGTGACCAGCAGCCCGAGGGCCGAGTGGACGCCGTGCGCGGGCAGGTCGTCGGGGAGGTCGCGATAGGCGGGCAGTGCCGTCGTACCGAGGCGCACCGCCATCCCGATCCCGCTGCCGACCACGATGTCCCGTCGCCAGCGGTCGAGGGTCCCGGCGTCGAAACCGCCCGCCGCCAACATGTCCAGGGTCGTCAGCACGTGGCAGGCGTTGATCACCGTCGGCGCGCACCGACGTTCGCCGGATGCGGTCTGCACCCGCCAGTGGTTCCCGCACCGGGTGATCGAGACGGCCGGGTCCCCGCACGCGATCCGCCCACCATCGGCCTCGATGCGGTGGACGAGCGCGTCGGTCAGCGCACCGCTGCCACCGATCGCCCGGCCGGGCGGGATGCGGTGCATCAGCGCGGCGAACCCGACCATCGGAGCGCTACCGGGTGCATTCATCGGCGGTCCCGACTGGGCGCCGAACCAGGCGAGTCCCGCCTTGAGCTGTTCGGAGTCGAAATAGCGGTCGAGGAGTGAGTCGCCCGAAGCCATGAGCTCGGCGGTCAGGTTCATCATCGCGCCGCTGCGGCGTCCGATGAGGCCGGTGCGTTCGGTGCTGGCGGTCGAACCGAGACCGCTGAACGCCCGGCCGAACTGCCGCATGGTCGCGGGCCGGTAGAACGCATCCATGACGGCCGCCGACCGCGGCGTCCACGTCTCGACGAACTGTCGGTACGCCGCGGCATCCTTCGCGCCACAGGCCCGTTCGATGGAGGCGCAGGTGGCCTCCAGGTCGGTGCGGAAGACGATCGCCGGTGCGGTCGCGGTCGCCGGGACGAAAGCCCAGGGGTCGCAGTCGACGTAACGCAGTCCGTGCGCGGCGAGGTCGAGGTCGTCGAGGACGGGGGAGTGCCGGATCATCAGGTGCGCCGAGGAACCGCGATCGATCCGATGACCGGGGAATCGCTCGACGGTCGACACGGCGCCGCCGGGGATCTCGTCGCGTTCGAGCACCTCGACGTCCCGTCCGGCCTGCGCAAGATACGCCGCGGCGATCAGGCCGTTGTGGCCGGCGCCGACGATCACCGCGTCGCGCCGCTCGCCGTGCCCGCTCATGCGGGTCCTGTGCCGTGCGCGATCGTTTCCGGGTGTGCCATGTCCTCTATCCTGCGGGTCGTGCTGGACCAGCCGACGGCGGTTGGAGATCCAGGGGGAGCGGACGACCCAGGAATGCGAACGGCCGCGGGTCGCCGGTGAACGTGAAATGCCGGAGCACGTCGGAGAACCCCATCCGCCGGTACAGCGACCACGCGCGGTTCTGCTCGGCCGGGATCTCCGGGGTCGACAGCAGAACGTGGCGTTCGGGCCGGTCGGCGAGTAGGCGTGCGAGCAGCAACTGGCCGATGCCGCGTCCCTGTGCGGTCGGGTGTACGTGCAGTTCGGTCAGCTCGAAGTAGTCGCGGGCGATCATCTCGATCTCCGCGGGCGAGCGCCCGGTCTGCCGCAACCCGAGCCGGAGTTGCTGATTCCACCACTGGCCGGTCGCCCCCGTGTACCCGTAGGCGATGCCCACGAGAACGTCGTCGGGACCTGTGCCGACGGGCGTTCCGACCCGACGCCGGGCGGTCGGCATCGCCTGCGCCTCGTGCGGGGGCAGCGTGGCGACCGCGCCGATCGCGCGCCAGCCCGGCCGGGCGATGTGCTCGCGCCAGAGGGCGGCACGGTGCACCTCGGTCCCACGGGGATATCCCATCGCGGTCACGTAGACGTCGAGCGCGGGCTCCAGCCACACGCGGGAGTCCTGACCACTGAGGTTCACCAGGCGGACGGTCACCGGCGGGTCGTCTTCCGGCTCGCCGTGCGGGCCCGCACCGACCCGGCCAAGCGTTCTCCGACCATCTGGCGTGACTGTCCTCTCGGTGCGGCGGACTCGGCGGAATCGGGTCGCGGGACGCGGTGTTGTAGAAGGGTGCGGGTCGCGGACCCACGCCTTGAAGAGACGCGTGCCGCTAGCTATATTGAACGTGTCGAACGGGTGTTCGATGAATGTGCCTCCGCAAGCTGTTCGCGTTCATCCCGACGACATGACGGTCCGGTGGCGGACGAGGGAAGCGTCTGCCACCGGCCACCGTCGTCCGCGAGTGAGGAGGATGCCATGCCCGGTCGGCCCACATCCCGCCGGTCCGCCCCGGTCGACCCGGTGATGGTCGGACGCGCGCGCGACCTCCTCCAGCGCGCACATCTCCTACTCGACAACGCCGACGGGGTCGAGGACGACGCCGAGCGATTCCGTCAGTTCTATCTTGCCGCGCTCCGTGCCGCCGGAGCCGCGCTCGCGATCGGTGAACCGATCGGTCCCGCTCGCCGTAAGACGTCGAACGCCTGGACCCGGATAGGTGTGGTCGCCCCTGAACTCGCGCCGCTGGCGGCGCGCTTCGCCGCGCTGTCGCCCGTGCGGATGAAGATCGAGTCGGGGATCATCCGAACGCTCGACCCCGACAGTGTCGCCGGCATGCGACTCCTCGTCCTCGACTTCCTTCGTCGGGTCGAAACCCTGGTCATCGCTTACGAGCAAGGCAAATTCGGGACAGAGGACCCCCAAATCGGGCGAACAGCGTGAGGCCGGACACACTTTCGGCGTTCCGTTGTCGTACCGGTATGTGCATCCGGCGCTGCAACAGCGAGTAATGGTGGTCGCGGCAGATTTCACCTCGTATCATGGGAGAATAAGGCGCAGACGCCTCACTGGTCGTGGTTGACCGTCGTCGGCGTCGCGGATCAGGGAGAAGGAGGGTCGGTGCCACTTTCGGAGCACGAGCAACGCATGCTCGAACAGATCGAGAGCGCTCTGTACGCGGAAGACCCCAAGTTTGCGTCCAGTGTCAAGCGTCGTCGGCTGGGCAAGTCGAGTGGCCGTCGTCGCCTACAGGCGGTGGCGATCTTCGTCGTCGGCCTCGTGATGCTCGTCGGCGGTCTCATCGTCAAGATCGACATCGGAGGATTTCCGATCGTCAGCCTCCTGGGTTTCCTGGTGATGTTCGGTGCCGGCCTCTTCGCCCTCTGGGGTGACGACCTCGGCGACTCCGCGACGTCCTCGCCACGCGGGGGAGGCAAGAAACAGTCCGGGTCATCGGGCTCCAAGCGCAAGCTGTCGGAGCGGATGGAAGAACGATTCAACCGTCGGTTCGAGCAGGAGTAGGTTTCCGCCGGCCTGACGGGCACAACTCGTAGAAGAGCCGCGCACCCCACGGGGTGCGCGGCTCTTTTGTCTGTCCTCCCCTCGGCTCTCCCCGCCGTGACCCACTCCCGGCCCCTTCCTCCAACCGGGGTTCCCCACCTTCCCCCACAGGGAGGCCCCACTTTCCCCCACCCGGGCACCCCACCTTGCCCCACCGGCGCGGAGACGCAGGTCGCACGGGTATCTGGCGCCTCATCCAACGCGTCTGTCACACGCCTGACCGACGTCCAGCGGACGCGGATCGCCGTGGACACGCAGGTAGCTCCAAATATTTTGCGTGCCTGAACTGCGAATTTGCTGATCGTGGGAGCTGGTGTGGGCCTCTGGGGTGGAAAGTGGAGGAAAGTGGGGTACTGTGGCATCACTGGGTGAGGCGATCCGGAGCGTGGAACCCAGGGGCAGGAGGTGTCGACATGTCCGTGCGATTTGTCGGCACCTACACGCCGAAATTGGACGACAAGGGGCGACTCACGTTGCCCGCCAAGTTCCGCGACGCACTGGCAGGAGGGGTAGTGGTCACCAAGGGCCAAGACCACAGCTTGTCGGTGTACCGGACCGAAGAGTTCGACGCGATCGCGGCGAGGATCGTCGAGGCGTCACGCAACGACCCTGACCTGCGTGCGTTTCAGCGGACGTTCTTCGCCGGTTCGGAAGAACAGCGACCGGACGGCCAGGGCAGGATCAGCCTGTCCTCCGACCATCGCGTCTACGCGGGACTGTCCAAGGAATGCGTGGTGTTCGGCAGCTTCGATCACCTCGAGATCTGGGATTCGGCCGCATGGGACGAGTACCAGTCGCAGCACGAGGAGAACTTCTCGGCGGCGAACTCGGCCGCGCTGAACGCGGTCTTGTAGCCGAGAGGGGACGAGGCGGAAGCGGTGCACGGGCTTCGGGTGGCACGAGGCCCCGATCCGGTCCGACCCTGGCGTACTTCCCCAACGCCAGGTGCGTGATCGGGTCGGGACCTCGCTCCATCCGGGCGCGGCACGAGGCGAGAGTCCACCGTCCGCGACACGACACTCCGACAAGTCCTTTCGCACCGAAACGCCGACTCTGCCGACCGACATGGCCGACACGCCGATGGGGGCCCTCCGTGGATGACACTGGTGACGACACTCGCCGCTCCGGCGAGTTCGGCCACATCCCGGTCATGGGCCGGCGGATCGTCGAATTGCTCACCCCGGCACTGGAATCCGAAGACCGACGCGTGTTCCTCGATGCGACGCTCGGTGCCGGCGGACACAGCGAACTCATCCTGAACACGTTCCCGAACGTGCACCTCGTCGGCATCGACCGCGACGCCTCGGCCCTGGAGATCGCTCGACGCAGACTCGAACCGCACGCGGACCGGATCTCGCTGCACCAGGCCACCTTCCACGAGATCGCCGATGTCCTCGACGAGGCCGGTGAGGAATCCATCGACGCCGCCCTGTTCGACCTCGGTGTCTCGTCGATGCAGCTCGACCAGGCCGGCCGGGGATTCGCCTACTCGGTGGACGCCCCGCTGGACATGCGGATGAACCCCGACGACCCGCTCACCGCAGCGGACGTGCTCAACACTTACAGCCACGGCGAATTGGCCCGGGTCCTTTCCGAATACGGGGAGGAGCGCTTCGCCGGCAAGATCGCCTCGGCGGTGCTGCGCGAGCGGGAGAAGGAACCGTTCACCACCAGCGCACGCCTCGTCGAGCTGCTCTACGCCACCATCCCGGCGGCGACGCGGCGCACGGGTGGTCACCCGGCGAAGCGGACCTTCCAGGCGTTGCGCATCGAGGTCAACCACGAGCTCGACGTCCTCCGCGAGGCGTTGCCGACAGCACTCTCCGTGCTCACGGTCGGCGGACGCGTCGCGGTGATGAGCTACCAGTCGCTCGAGGACCGAATCGTCAAGCGGGAGTTCGCGGCTCGCACGACCTCGACCTCGCCGCCCGGTCTGCCCGTCGAGTTGCCGGGAACCGCCGCGGAGTTCCGCCTCCTGACCCGCGGCGCCGAGCGTCCCGACGAGGAAGAACTGACCACCAATCCGCGATCGGCACCGGTGCGAGTCCGGGCGGTCGAAAGAGTCGAGAAGAAGGGCTGATCATGACGATCCTGCACGAGGCCCCCAATCGTCCCGGCTCCGGACGTTCCGGCGGCAGGCGTTCCGACACCGGACGTTCCGAGGAGGAACGCGACACCCGGCGGTCGCGGAGGGCGCGCATCGAATCCGAGCGGGCGACGCGCTCGCGGGCGGCCCAGCGTGCGCTGGATCGCCGTCACAAGCGCATGGCGGCCGGTACGAGCGCACCCCGCGCGGTCCGTGGTGGTCTGTCGATGTCCGGCGTCTCGTTCCGGGAACGGTTGCAGCACACGCCTTTCGTGGTCCCGGTGATCGCGTTGCTCGTCCTGGGTCTCGGTCTGAGCCTGTGGCTGTCCACCAAGTCGGCCCAGGACTCCTACAAGCTCGGCATCGAGCGGACGGAGAACCAGTCGCTCATCGATCAGCGGGATGCGCTGAAGCGAAGCTACGAATCCGGCAACTCTGCTCCCGAACTGTCCCGGGAGGCAACGCGTCTCGGCATGATCCCGGCGGACAATCCGGCGCGGATGATCGTCGACGACCCGCGACGGCCCCGTATCGTCGGGAAGCCGGCACCGGCATCGGGGAAGCCGATGGCCGATCTCAACCCCGAGCCGAAGCCCGACCCCACCGAGACCATCGATCCGCGCAAGGTGGACGACTCGATCGGGCTCGGCGGTGGTGCCGCCGGCACACCCAACCCGCCTGCGCAGCAGAGTCCGACGCAACCGAGCCCGACGCAACCGAGCCCGACGCAACCCGATCCGGATCCGGCCCAACCGAATCCATCGGCGACACCTGGTCAGGGAGAGGGTCCGTCGACGTCGACCGATCCGGGGACAACACCTCAGCCGTCGCCCTCGACACCGGTCCCGGCACCGAATGTCGTGCCCCGTACGTGAGGTGCTCGCCGGCCGTGGGGGCCGTCACAGTGCTCCCATCGATCTGCAACCCGCCGATGCCAAATCCCTGTCACGACCTTGAAGCGGTGAACAATTGACGACCATGACACGTGCGACCTTCGAGCGACTCGGCCATGGGCCGTCTCGCCCGGGACGTCGTCCGGGCCACGGGCCGTCTGGCCCGGGACCTCGTCCGGGCCATGGGCCGTCTGGCCCGGGACTTCGTCCGGGCCGGGGATCGAGCGCCGCCGGCGGCCCGCGTGGCCGCGGGCCGGGCAAGGGCGGCCCGCGCAAGGGCGGGGGGCTGCACAGCTTCGGTTTCCGGACGCGGGTGGCCGGTGTCGTCGTGCTGCTCGTGGTCCTCGCGGTGGCGGCCAAGATGATCGTCGTCCACACCGTCCAGGCCGGGTCCATCTCGGCCGAGGCCGCCCAGCAACGCGAGTACACCCAGGTCCTCACGGCCAAGCGGGGTTCCATCCTCGATCGCAACGGACGTCCGCTGGCCTACACGGACGAGGCCCGGTCACTGACGTTCCTGCCCAAGGCGGTTCGCAAGTCGATCGAGGAGGAACACCGCAAGAACGCCGAACTGCCCGGTGTCGACGAGCGGCTCAAAGAGATCGCCAAGGGCGTGTCGGTCGCACTCGGCGGTTCGATCAGCGAAGAGGACCTACTCGGGAAGGTGACCGGCGACGAGCCCTTCGTGTACCTGGCGCGGGCGGTCAGCCCGGACGTCGCCAAGCGCATCACCGAGGAGTTCCCGGAGGTCGGCGCCGACCCGGAGAGCATTCGGCTCTACCCCGGAGGCTCCCTGGCGGCCAACGTCATCGGCGATGTCAACTACGACGGCAACGGCCTCATCGGTCTCGAGGCCTCGCTCGACGCGATCCTCTCCGGCAGCGACGGTTCCCGTACCTATGACCGCGGATCTGACGGCGCGATCATCCCGGGCAGCACGCGCAACGTGCACCCGGCGATCAACGGTTCCACCGTTCGTCTGACCCTGGACTCCGACACCCAGTGGTTCGTCCAGAGCCAGGTCATCAAGGCCAAACAGGCATCCGGTGCACGCGCCGCCTCGGCGGTGGTGCTCGACGCCAAGACCGGCGAGGTGCTGGCGATGGCCAACGACGGCACGTTCAACGCCTCGCTGCCGCTGTCGGATCAGCCGAAGGCCGAACTCGGCAACCCGTCGGTCACCTCCCCGTTCGAGCCCGGCTCGGTCAACAAGCTCGTCGCGGCCTCGGCCGCAATCGAGTACGGCCTCACCCGGCCGGACACCGTCCACCAGGTGCCCGGCAGCATTCAGATGTCCGGTGTCACCGTCCGGGACGCCTGGCCGCACGGTGTCGAGCCGTACACGACCACCGGCATCTTCGGGAAGTCGTCGAACGTGGGCACGCTGATGCTCGCGAAGCGGATCGGCGAGGAACGTTTCGCCGACATGCTCAAGCGATTCGGACTCGGCCAGCGCACCGGTGTCGGACTCCCGGCGGAGAGTGCCGGAGAGGTTCCCGCCCTGAGTCAGTGGTCGGGCGGTTCGTTCGCGAATCTGCCCATCGGCCAGGGGCTTTCGATGACGCTGCTGCAGATGACCGCGATGTACCAGGCGATCGCCAACGACGGTCTGCGTGTCCCGCCGCGCATCCTCGTCTCCGAGGAGCGCGATGGCAGTACCCGGGAGGGGCGTGCCCGTCCGGAGCCGGTGCGGGTCGTCAGCGAGCAGACGGCGCGGACCGTTCGCGACATGTTCCGTTCGGTGGTGCAGGACGATCCGATGGGCGTGCAGATGGGTACCGGTACCAAGGCCGCCGTCAGCGGTTATCAGGTCTCCGGCAAGACCGGCACCGCCCAGCAGGTCGATCCGTCCTGTGGCTGCTACTCGAACTCGCGGTACAACATCACGTTCGCCGGGATCGCCCCGGCCGACGCCCCCCGCTACGTCATCGGGATCATGCTCGACAACCCGCGGCGCAGCTCCGACGGCTCCGGGGGACAGTCCGCCGGTCCGCTCTTCTCGACCATCGCGTCGTGGATGCTGCAACGCGCCCAGGTCCCGCTCTCCGCGCCGGCGCCGAGGCTGACCCTCACCGCCAACTGATCACGACCGCCATGGTCGGCGCACCGCGTCCCGATCGCCGATCCCCGGTCGGTATCGTGAGTGCAATTCTGCGCCGATCACGACCACCGACCGACAGACTGCACGTACACCGACAGGAAGAACCGAGGAGGCGAACTCATGACGTCTCGTGGTTCCACGGGCAAGGGGTCGGCCGGTAGGCGCAAGGGCAAGAAGCTCCCCGGTCGTCCGCGTGAGGTCGCGCCGACATCGGCGACCGTCCTGTCGACGGCCACCGGCGCCCGGCTCGACCTCGTCGGCGGCGCCGACCGCGACACCAGCGTGCAGGGCGTGACCCTGCGCGCCCAGGACGTGCAGCCGGGCGACCTGTTCGCGGCACTGCCCGGAGCGGCCACCCACGGTGCGCGTTTCGCCGACCAGGCGGTCGCCGCGGGTGCGACCGCGATCCTCACCGACCCGGCCGGCCGGGTCGAACTCAGCCGCGTCCTGCCGCCCGAGACCGCAGTCGCGGTGCTCATCCACCCGGCCCCGCGGACCGTGCTCGGCACGGTGAGCGCCCGCGTGTACGGCAATCCCTCGCAGCGGCTCAAGCTGATCGGGATCACCGGCACCTCGGGGAAGACCACCACGTCGTATCTCGTCGAGGCGGCCCTGCTCGCCGCCGGTCATTCGGTGGGACTCATCGGGACCGTCGAGACCCGCGTGAACGGCGTCGCCCAGCCCAGCTCGCTGACGACGCCCGAGGCGCCCACCCTGCAGGCCCTGCTGGCGGCGATGCTCGAGGACGGCGTCGACGTCGTCGTCATGGAGGTGTCCAGCCACGCGCTGTCGCTCGGACGCGTCGACGGCGCCCACTTCGCGATCGGGGCCTTCACCAATCTCTCGCAGGATCATCTGGACTTCCACGGGACGATGCGCGCCTACTTCGACGCCAAGGCGCAGCTGTTCGTGCCGTCGTCGCCCACCCATGCGGTGCGCGCCGTGGTGTGCGTCGACGACGAGTGGGGTCGGCGGATGGCCGATCTCGCGCGCCGGCCGGGGGAGGCGGCGCACCTGCAGCCGGTGACGGTGTCGACCGGTGCGACGCCCGCACACTGGCACGCCGGCCCGTCGGATCTCGTCGGCGACGGCACCTCGCACACCCCCTTCACCGAACCCGACGGCGACCACGTTCTCGTCATCCCGCTGCCGGGCCGCTACAACGTGGCGAACGGCCTGCTGGCCGTCGCCGTGGCGCATGCCGCGGGGGTGCCGATCTCCACCGCCCTCGACGCGGTCGCGTCGGTGAGTGTCCCGGGACGCCTGCAGCGCGTCGATCGTGGACAGCCGTTCCTCGCGCTGGTCGACTACGCCCACAAACCCGGCGCCGTCGAGGCTGTCCTGGCGACCCTGCGGGGTCAGCTCGGCGAGGGACCCGGTCGCGTGGCCATCGTGATCGGTGCCGGCGGAGACCGCGACGCGGGCAAGCGCCCGCTGATGGGGGAGGCCGCGGCACGCGGTGCCGAACTCGTCATCGTCACCGACGACAATCCGAGGTCGGAGGAGCCGGCCGCCATCCGGTCCGAGGTTCTCGCGGGCGCGCGTGCGGTCGACGCCGCCGAACGTCCGGTGGCTGCCGAACCGATACGCGAGGTCGCCGACCGCGCGGCCGCGATCGCCGAGGCCATCGCCTGGGCGGGTCCCGGCGACATCGTGCTCGTCGCGGGCAAGGGACACGAGGCAGGGCAGGAGATCAACGGCGTGAAGCATCCGTTCGACGACCGCGACGTCGTCGCCCGAGCGCTGGAATCGTCGACCCCGCAGAGCGCACCCGCCGGCTCGGTGGCCGCGGAGGGTGATCGATGACCGGACCGTTCGTCACGGTGATCCGCGGGGATACGCCGGTGACGGTCGACGACGCACGTCTGCTCATCCGCCGGCTCGCCGAGCACGCCGGTGCGATGCGGGGCAGCACCTCGGTGGAGATGCGCGGCGACGCCGCGGGGGATCGGCCGCGCACCTGGGCGATCATCGCCGAGGTCGCCACCCCCGAGGGGAGCGCCGAGAATCAGCGTGTCGTCGAACACGATCTCCTCGGACGTCTGGCCGTCCGGTTGGCCGTCGACAAGACTCTCTGCGTGGGCGACTCCCGATCGGTGCGCGCCCTGCACCAGGGCGCCGTCATGGAGGGTTCCTGGGGTGACGAGGCGCGCATCGTCGAATCGGTCGAGGACGCCGCGGCGCTCGTCGACACCGACCCCGATTGGCGTCCCGCCGCCGGTGATGTCATTCTCCTCGCGGCCGCGAGCGCCGACCTGGACTCGGTGATCACCGCCTGGGGTACGAGCTGCGGATGGCAGATCCGCGAGGAGACGAGCGGCGGTCCCGCGGACGAAGGGACCGCACCATGAGGGCGCGCGACAAGGCGTGCCGGCCGAGAACATCGAACAGAGTCGGAGAGAAGAGCGTGGCCCGGAACGGACGAGCGAACACGAGGGCAACACGGTGACCCAGATCCTTCTCGCGGGTGCGATCGCGATCGCGGTGTCGATCCTGCTGACCCCCGTGCTCATCAAGGTGTTCTCCCGTCAGGGATTCGGCCAGGAGATCCGGGTCGAGGGTCCCCAGAGCCATCAGACCAAGCGCGGCACACCGTCGATGGGCGGCGTCGCGATCCTGGCCGCGCTGTGGGCGGGTTACTTCGGTTCGCACCTGGTCGGCCTGTTCACCGATGCCGGCAACGGCCCCACGGCGTCGGGTCTGCTCGTGCTGGGACTGGCGACCGCGCTGGGCATCGTCGGCTTCCTCGACGACATCATCAAGATCCGCAAGCACCGCAACCTGGGACTGAACAAGACCGCCAAGTCGATCGGGCAGTTCATCGCCGCGATCCTGTTCGGCATCCTCGTGCTGCAGTTCCGCAACGACTACGGCCTCACCCCGGCCAGCACCCACCTCAGCTATGTGCGCGACATCAACGCCATCGGCCTCGGCTCGGTGGTCTTCGTGATCTTCTGCTGGCTGGTGGTCGCCGCCTGGTCCAACGCGGTGAACTTCACCGACGGACTCGACGGCCTGGCCGCCGGTTCGATGGCGATGGTCCTCGGGTCCTATGTCCTCGTGACGTTCTTCCAGTTCGTCAACGCCTGCGCCGGCGGCGCCAAGCCGCCCAGCGACATCCCGACCGGGTGCTACCAGGTCCGCGACCCACTCGACCTCGCGATCATCGCGGTCGCCGGCGGCGGTGCGTGCCTCGGCTTCCTGTGGTGGAACGCCGCACCGGCCAAGATCTTCATGGGTGACACCGGTTCGCTGGCGCTCGGCGGCATGCTCGCCGGTCTGTCCATCACGACCCGCACCGAACTCCTCGCGGTCGTCATCGGCGCGCTGTTCGTGGCGGAGATCATGTCGGTGGTCATCCAGATCGCCTTCTTCCGCACCACCGGCCGCCGGGTCTTCCGGATGGCGCCCTTCCACCACCACTTCGAACTCGGCGGATGGGCCGAGACCACGGTGATCATCAGGTTCTGGCTGCTCACGGCCATCGCCTGTGCGCTGGGACTGTCCCTGTTCTACGGAGAGTTCCTGACCACCAATGGCTGATCCGCTCACCGCCGAGAACCCCACGCCGGGCAGCGACCCGCTGGGGCTGACCGGCCGGACCGTGGTGGTCGGCGGGGCGGGTACCGCCGGCATGTCCGCGGCCCGGTACCTGGTGACCCGCGACGTCCACATCGTGCTCGCCGACGACCGGTTCGCCTCGCGGAACGCCGAGACCGCCGCCCGGGAAGCGGCCGTGCGTGCGGTGGCGGGGGTCGCGGATCTGCTCTCGCAGGGTGCGGAGGCGGTCGCGATCGCCGATCTGCTCGCGGACCCGTCGTGGACCGCTGACGCCGCGGTCGTGATCGTGTCACCGGGGTTCGCACCCACGCACGACCTCGTCGGTCAGGCCGCGGCGGGCGGCGTACCGGTGTGGGGTGAGGTCGAACTGGCCTGGCGTGTCGACGCCGCGGGACTGCTCGGCGAGCCGCGCACCTGGCTGGTCGTCACCGGCACCAACGGAAAGACCACGACCACCTCGATGCTCGCCGACATCGTCGAGCGTTCCGGCCGCGCCGGCGCGGCATGCGGCAACATCGGCCTGCCGGTCCTCGACGCCATGCGGGCGACGCCCCGCGTCGACGTGCTGTGCGCCGAGTTGTCGTCGTTCCAGCTGCACTGGGCGCCGTCGGTCCGCCCGGCCGCGGGGGTGGTGCTCAACGTCGCCGAGGACCACCTCGACTGGCACGGCACCTTCGACGCCTACGCGATCGCCAAGGCCGGCGCGCTGCGCGGCGACATCGCGGTCGTGGGTCTCGACGACCCGGTCGCGTCGGGCCTGCCGGGCGCGGGACGCCGTGTCGGCTTCACTCTCGGCGCGCCGCAGGACGGTCAGCTGGGGGTCGAGGACGGCCATCTCGTCGACCGTGCCTTCGGTGCCGGTCGCCTGCTGCCCGCCGACGCCGTGCATCCGGCCGGTCCATCAGGTGTGTCCGATGCCCTCGCCGCCTCCGCACTCGCCCTCGCGATCGGTGTCGGGCGCGACGCCGTCGAGGCGGCGCTGACCGACTTCCGGCCGGCCGCCCACCGCGGCGAGGTGGTGGCGACCCGCGACGGCGTCCTCTTCGTCGACGACTCGAAGGCCACCAACCCCCATGCCGCCCAGGCGGCGGTCGCCGCCTACGACCGCGTGGTGCTGATCGCCGGCGGCCTGCTCAAGGGTGCGTCGATGGACGGGATGCTCACCGCGGTCGGCGATCGGCTCGCCGGGGTGGTCGCCATCGGGCGGGATCGTGACCTGGTCGTCGAAGCGATCGTGCGACACGCCCCAGAAGTCCCAACAGTCACAGTATTCACAGGGGACGATGGCACGGTGAACGTGCATCGCCAGGGTCAGACCGAACCCGTCCTCTCGTCGACACCATTCTCGTCGTCGGCAGAAGCCTCGGAGTCAGACAGCGCCGTCGCCGTGATGGACCGGGCGGTCGCCGAGGCATGGGAGCTCGCCGCAGCGAGTGACCCGACGCCCGACGCGGTGCTCCTCGCACCCGCCGCGGCCTCGCTGGACATGTTCGCCGGTTACGGCCGGCGCGGTGACGCGTTCGCGCACGCCGCCCGGGACATCGCCGGCACCTCCTCGTCCTCGCGGTGAGTCGCGTGAGCAGCGACAAGACCTCGGTCGACGCCGCGGCGGTGGACGACGGCGACCTCGACGATGCGACGGACGACGTGACCGACGGCGAGAACCCGTCCGGTGCGGCGCGGAACACGGCGTCGGAGCGCGCGTCGGCACGGTCGAGGCCGGGCGCGGACGTCTCGGCGGCGGCCTCGACCGCCGCCTCCGTCACCGCCTCGCTGCCGGCGCTGATCATCGACGCCGTCCGGAGCCTCCTGGCCCGACCGCTGGCCTCATATCAGCTGGTCCTCACGATGGCGTTCATGCTGACGGCCTTCGGTCTGGTGATGGTGCTGTCGGCGTCGTCGGTCGAGGGGTACTCGCAAGAGGGATCGTCCTACGGGCTCTTCACGACGCAGGTCATCTTCGCCGGGCTGGGTCTCATCGTCTTCTATCTGATGCTGCGGGTCCCCGTCCGACTGCTCCGGCGCTTCGCCGCGCCGTCGATGGCCATCGCGATCCTGCTGCTCGGGCTGGTGCTCATTCCCGGTGTCGGCACGCTCAGCCAGGGCGCGCGGCGCTGGTTCGTCATCTCCGGCGTGTCGGTGCAGCCCTCGGAGCTGGTCAAGGTGGCGCTGTGTATCTGGGGTGCGCACCTGCTGGCGTCGCGGCGACGTGACAACGCGTCGATCAAGGAACTCCTGATCCCGCTGGTTCCGGTCGCGATGCTGGTCTGCGTGCTGATCATCCTCGAGCCGAACCTCTCGACGACGATCACCATCGCGATCATCGTCGGCGCGATGCTCTGGTTCGCCGGTCTGCCGATCAAGGTCTTCTCGGCGTTCGCCGTGTCCGGTGTGATCCTCGCGGTGATCCTCGCCCTCGCCGAGGGGTACCGGTCGCAGCGCGTGATGAGCTTCCTCGGCGGCATCGACGATCCTCAGGGTGCCGGCTACCAGGCGCGCCAGGCGACCTATGCCCTGGCCAACGGCGGAGTGTTCGGTGTGGGCCTCGGTCAGTCGAGCGCCAAGTGGAACTATCTGCCCAACGCGCACAACGACTTCATCTTCGCCATCATCGGCGAGGAACTCGGCCTCCTCGGCGGGCTGCTGGTGGTGTTCCTCTTCGTCCTGCTGGGTTACATCGGGTTCCGTATCGCGCACCGCTCCACCGATCCGTTCCTGCGCCTGATGACGGCGACCATCACCGTGCTGATCCTCGCGCAGGCGTTCATCAACATCGGCTACGTGATCGGCCTGCTGCCGGTCACCGGTATCCAGCTGCCGCTCATCTCGGCCGGCGGTACCTCGACCCTGACCGTGCTCGCAATGCTCGGTCTCCTGGCCAACGCCGCACGACACGAGCCGGAGGCGGTCGCGGCGCTCACCGCCGGAACACCGGGCCGGCTGGCCCGTGTACTGCGGCTCCCGACACCGGTGGGCTACCGGCAGTCGCGAGCGGAGACCCTGCGCGATCGTCTCGACCAGCGCCGGTCGTCGGGCGGCCGGACGGCCGGACATCCGGGTGCGTCGGGACGGCCTCGGGCGACCGGACGAACCGGGGCGCCGAACCGTCGCGGACGACCGGCCGAGCCGGCTCCGAGCCGGGGTCGTTTCACGATGCCGTGGAAACGGGCGAAGTCCGCCGAACCGGCACCCGCACGCGGTGCGTCGACGCGGCGCCCTGCTACGGGTGGCCGCACCCGACCTGCGCCGTCGACACGAGCGGGCGTCGACTACCGTGGCGGGTATCCCGGCGCCGGCAGTGCACGTCGCTCGGCGTCACCGGGATGGCGGGCGGGCGCGCATCAGCCGCGTACGCCGCGGTCCGCCGATCCCGGGCGCGATCGGCCGACACACGGCCGTGTGGGACGCCGCTGATCCGGTGTTCGCGGTACGGATCTCGCTGCGCGGGACAGACGTGCACAGTGGCTGGAGATGGAGTGACAACGCCGGTGAATTCGGGTGCAGCACAATCTGATACGACCGGAGGCCCGGGTGGCCGGCCGTTGTCGGTGGTCGTCGCCGGCGGCGGGACCGCCGGCCACATCGAACCCGCGCTCGCCGTGGCCGATGCGATCACCCGTATCGACCCCACGGCCCTCGTCACCGCGCTCGGGACCAACCGCGGACTCGAGGTCGACCTGGTGCCCGAGCGGGGATACGACCTCCGGTTGATCCCGCCGGTCCCGTTGCCGCGCAAGCCCGGGATGGATCTCGCCAAGACCCCCGGCCGGCTCGTGTCCTCGGTCGCCGCGACCCGGAGGGTGCTCGCCGACGTGGACGCCGACGTCGTCATCGGCTTCGGCGGGTACGTGTCGGTCCCGGCCTACCTCGCCGCGCAGATGCACCTGCGGCGACGCAACCGCATCCCGATCGTCATCCACGAGGCGAACGCCTCGGCGGGCATCGCCAACAAGGTGGGCGCCCGGTTCGCCGACCGCGTCCTGGCCGCCGTCGACGGCTCGGGACTCGATGCGACCGTCGTCGGCATGCCCGTCCGCGGTGTCCTCACCGAACTCGACCGCCCGGCCCTGCGTGCCAAGGCCCGGCACTACTTCGGCCTCGACGAGGACGCCCCGACCCTGCTTGTCTTCGGTGGATCCCAAGGCGCGCAACGTCTCAACGATGCGGTGTCGGGGGCGGCCGAGGCTCTTGGTGAAGCGGGCGTCGGAGTCCTGCACGCGTACGGACCCAAGAACTCGATCGATCCGGTGATCGTCGACGGCGCGCCGCCGTACCGCGGTGTCGGCTATCTCAAGCGGATGGATCTCGCCTACGCCGCAGCCGATCTGGTGATGTGCCGGTCCGGGGCGATGACCGTCGCGGAGGTCTCGGCGACCGGTCTGCCCGCGATCTACGTGCCGCTGCCGCACGGCAACGGCGAACAGCGGCTCAATGCGCTACCCGTCGTCGAGGCCGGCGGTGGACTCATCATCGAGGACTCGGCGGTGAACCCGGAGTGGGTGGCACGTGAGGTGCCGGCACTGCTGCACGACGCGGAGCGGCTGCGGAAGATGTCGGCGGCCGCCGCGGGTACGGGTCATCGCGATGCCGCCGCGGCCGTGGCCGACGCCGCTCTCGAACTCGCCCGCGGGTTCCGTGCGGGCCGGAGGCCGTCGCGCAGGGCGTTTCGATCCCACCGATCGGCCGTCGAACAGTGACAATCGGACGGGACGGTGCGGGAGGTGACGACATGAGCGAGGGGACGACCGTGGGAACCGGAGGACTGCCGCCGCAGCTGGCCCGCGTGCACATGGTCGGCATCGGCGGCGCCGGGATGTCCGGGCTCGCGCGAATCCTGCTGGCCCGCGGTGGTCAGGTGTCGGGCTCCGATGCCAAGAACAGCCGCGGAATCCTCGAACTCCGCACCCGTGGAGCCCGCGTCCAGGTGGGGCACGATCCGTCGGCACTCGACCAGATCCCGGGCGGGCCGTCGGTGGTGGTGACCACGCATGCCGCGATTCCCAAGACCAACCCCGAGCTGGTGGCCGCCCGCTCGCGGGGCATCCCGATCCTGTTGCGCCCCCGCGTGCTGGCCCAGCTCATGGAGGGCGACCGGACACTGCTGCTCGCCGGGACCCACGGCAAGACCTCGACCACCTCGATGGCCGTCGTCGCGCTCCAGCACGCCGGCAGCGACCCGTCGTTCGCCATCGGCGGCGAGCTCAACGAGTCCGGCACCAACGCCCATCACGGCGGCGACCCCGTCTTCGTGGCCGAGGCCGACGAGAGCGACGGTTCGCTGCTCGAATACACCCCCGACGTCGTCGTCGTCACCAACATCGACGCCGACCATCTCGACTTCTTCGGGTCGATCGAGGCCTATGTGGAGGTGTTCGACAAGTTCACCGAACGTATCCGGACCGGCGGCACCCTCGTGGTGTGCCTCGACGACCCCGGATCGGCCGCACTGGCCGGACGTGTCTCCGACGCCCTGGCCGCGCGCGGGGTCACGACCGTCGGCTACGGCCGCGGGACCCACGCCGGGCTGGCGCCGGTGGTGCCCAACGTGGCGACGCTGCTGTCCTGGGAGCCGCGCGGCACCGGGGGAGCGGCACGGGTCCGGTTCACGACGCCGGTGACCGGCCCCGCCGACGAGGCCGGCACGGTCGTCGACCGTGAACTCGTGCTCCCGCTTCCGGGAGAACACATGGCGCTCAACGCCATCGCCGCGGTGATCGGCGCCGTCCGGATGAACGGTGCCGACACCGGCACCGACTTGGTCGGGGCCCTCGACCGAGTCCTCGCGGGGATCGGCGCATTCGGCGGCGTCCATCGCCGTTTCGAGTTCCGCGGACGCCGGGGCGGCGTCGAGGTCATCGACGACTACGCCCACCATCCGACCGAGGTGCGGTCGGTGCTCTCTGCGGCCCAGGCGATGATGGCCGCACGGGTCGGACCCGACGCGCCGCGCGGCCGTGTCATCGCGGTCTTCCAGCCCCACCTGTATTCCCGCACTCTCGAATTCGCCGACGAGTTCGCCACCGCTCTCGACCTCGCCGACACCGTGGTCGTCGCCGACGTCTACGGCGCCCGCGAGGCGCCGATCCCGGGTGTGAGCGGGCGGACGATCGCGGACCAGCTCACCTCGCCGTCGGTGTTCGCACCGGATCTGTCGCGTCTGGCCGGTCAGGTCGCCGAACTCGCCCGGCCCGGCGACATCGTGCTGACCCTGGGCGCCGGCGACATCACCATGCAGGGACCCGAGATCCTCGCCGCCCTCGGCGGGAGCACCGGGAACGACGCCGTGCACGAGAACGGTGAGGGCTCCGGAAACGGGGACCTCACGGGAGTGCCGTGATCCGCTGGCCGACCCGCCGCCGGTCGCGCCTGATCCTCGGCACCCTCATGGTCGTCGCCGCCGGGGTCGGGCTGGTCCTGATCGCCTATCTGACCCCGCTGATGTCGGTGCGCAACACCGACATCCGGGACAACGGTTCGGTCCCGGCCGACGAGATACTCCGCGCCGCCGCCGTCGCACCGGGCACCCCGCTGCTCCAGGTGGACACCCGAGCCGTCGCGCAGCGGGTCGCCACCATCCCGTCGGTCGAATCGGTCCGGGTGCAGCGGTCCTACCCGTCGTCGCTGACGATCACCGTCGTCGAGCGGATGCCGGTGGTGATCGTGACGAGCGGGGACGAGGTCCACGTCCTCGATCGTTCGGGGGTGTCCTTCCTCCACTATGTCCGCGCCCAGGGCGTGCCGCCCGAGGTGCTCAAGCTCCCCGTGCTCGAGACCCCGAATCCCGGCCCGGCCGATCCCACCACCCGGGAGGCGATCGCCGCGGTCGCCGGACTCCCGGAATCGCTGGCGCGGCAGGTCATCCGGGTGACGGCGACCTCGCCGGTCGACATCGAGTTCATCCTCACCGAGAACCGGCGGGTCGTGTGGGGGGACAGCGACCGGGGAGCGGAGAAGGCGCGAACCCTCACGTACCTGTTGAGCCGCGACGCCAAGATGTACAACGTGTCGAGTCCCGAATTCCCGGCGTACAAGTGATCCCGGCGGTCTCCGTCGGCCGGAGCGGCGCCAGATTCGTTGACGATCGGCCGGATTCACCGAAATTCGGGTGCGACTTCCCGACACGCCGGGCGCTGTTGTGGATACCGGGGCCCGCGATGCCTAGCGTCATCTCCACAACGAACTACTTGACATAACTCTAAATCTATGGTTCAGGTTTAGGGTTTTGCCAGCACCTGGTGCTGAGAAATCAGCACCCGAAACACAGAGCACGATCCATTACGAGGAAGGCGAGCGCATGACGCCACCGCACAACTACCTGGCCGTCATCAAGGTCGTCGGCATCGGCGGCGGCGGCGTGAATGCCGTCAACCGCATGATCGAGCAGGGGCTCAAGGGAGTCGAGTTCATCGCGATCAACACCGACGCGCAGGCCCTGCTGATGAGCGACGCCGACGTCAAGCTCGACGTCGGTCGCGACTCCACCCGTGGCCTGGGTGCCGGCGCCGACCCGGAGGTCGGCCGACGCGCCGCCGAGGACGCCCGCGACGAGATCGAGGAACTCCTCAAGGGTGCGGACATGGTCTTCGTGACCGCGGGTGAGGGTGGCGGCACCGGTACCGGCGGTGCTCCGGTCGTCGCGCAGATCGCCCGCAAACTCGGCGCGCTCACCGTCGGTGTGGTCACCCGCCCGTTCTCCTTCGAGGGCAAGCGTCGCGGGGGACAGGCCGAGGCGGGCATCACCGCCCTGCGTGAATCCTGCGACACGCTCATCGTCATCCCGAACGACCGCCTGCTGCAGCTCGGCGACGCCCAGGTGAGCCTCATGGACGCGTTCCGCAGCGCCGACGAGGTGCTCCTCAACGGTGTCCAGGGCATCACCGATCTCATCACCACCCCGGGTCTGATCAACGTCGACTTCGCCGACGTGAAGGGCGTCATGAGTGACGCCGGCAGCGCGCTGATGGGTATCGGTTCCGCCCGCGGCGAGGACCGCGCCAAGAAGGCGGCGGAGTCGGCCATCAACTCGCCGCTGCTCGAGGCGTCGATGGAAGGCGCCCGGGGCGTGCTGATCTCGATCGCCGGCGGCAGCGACCTCGGACTGTTCGAGATCCACAACGCGGCGACCCAGGTCCAGGAGGCGGCCCACGAGGACGCCAACATCATCTTCGGCACCGTGATCGACGACAACCTCGGCGACGAGGTCCGCGTCACCGTCATCGCCGCCGGATTCGACGGCGGCACCCCGAAGAAGCGTTCCGACGTCCCGGCCGCGTCCGGTCGCACGGCCGTCGGCCAGGGACAGGCCGGTGCGGTCTCGGCGCCGCCGAAGAACGACCCGCTCTTCGGCGACATGCCGAAGGGCTCGGGTGACCCCTTCGGTGGCGAGCGTGAGCCGGAGCCCCCGCGTCGCAACACCGTGCACCTCGACGACGACGACGTCGACGTGCCGTCCTTCATGAAGCGCTGACCCGCATGCGGGTTCGTCGTGTGGTCACCACGCGTGCCGGCGGCGTCTCGGTGGCACCGTATGACTCGTTCAATCTCGGTGACCACGTCGGAGACGACCCGGCGGCGGTGGCCGCCAACCGGAATCGTCTGGCCGAGCAGATCGGGTTGCCCGCATCGTCGGTCGTCTGGATGGAACAGATCCACAGCCGGAATGTGACCGTGGTCGAGGGACCCGTCGACGAGCCGGTCCCCGCGACCGACGCGCTCGTGACCACCACGCCGGGTCTCGCGCTCGCGGTGCTGTCGGCCGACTGCGTGCCGGTGCTCCTCAGCGACGACGAGGCCGGGGTGATCGCCGGCGTCCACGCCGGCCGCATGGGCGCTCGCGTCGGCATCGTGCGCGAGACCCTGAAGGTGATGGTCGAACTCGGTGCGCGCGTCGAGTCGATCGGTGCGTTCCTCGGGCCGGCGGCCTCCGGTGAGCAGTACGAGGTGCCCCCGGCGATGCAGGCCGACGTCGAAAAGCATCTGCCCGGAAGTGCCAGTCGCACCAAGAAGGGCACCACGGGCCTCGACCTCCGGGCGGGCCTGCGCCGCCAGCTCCTCGAGGCCGGGGTCGCCGGGGTCGCGGTGGACCCGCGCTGCACGATCTCGGATACGAGCCTCTTCAGCCACCGGCGTGGCGCGCCGACCGGCCGCCTGGCATCGGTGATCTGGATGGACGAGAGTGCGCCGGACGGGGAGTAGGCCCCCGGTGCTCCGCGCGGAGAATGATGGGGGACATGAACGACTCTCTCGATGACGCACGCACCGCCGAGCTCTCCGGGCGTCTCGACGCGGTGCGCGGGCGACTCGACGCAGCCGTCGCATCCGCGGGCCGTCCGGCGGGTTCGTGTGCGCTCATGGTCGTCACCAAGTACTTCCCGGCCGACGACGTCCGGCGGTTGCTGACGCTGGGGGTCCGATTGTTCGGCGAGTCCCGTGAACCCGAGGCCGGGCGGAAGGTCGCCGAGGTGCTCGCCGACTGGAGTCCGGCCGATGTGGCCGACGTACCGGTGTTCGACATGATCGGCACGGTCCAGTCGAAAAAGGCCCGTAGTATCGCGCGCTGGGCGCGTGCGGTGCACTCGGTGGACCGTCCGAAGGTGGTCGACGCCCTCGGTCGGGCCGCGCGCGCCGCGCTCGACGAAGGGGAGCGGGCCGAGCCTCTCGGCGTGCTGCTCCAGGTGAGTCTCGACGGAGACCCGCAGCGTGGTGGAGTCGTCGAGGTCGGTCTTCCGGCACTCGCCGAACAGGTGTCGAACGACGATGCGCTGACGCTGCGCGGCCTCATGGTCATCGCTCCGCTCAGTGGCGAGCGGAAGCACTGGATGGCCGAATCCGCCCGTATCCACAACGCTTTTCGCGAGCAGTACGCCGACGCCGTCGAACTGTCCGCGGGAATGTCCGGTGACATGGAAGATGCGATTGAAGCCGGGTCGACATGCGTGCGTGTCGGAACCGCGATCATGGGCGAGCGGCCGCTACTCTCTCAGTAATCACATTGGTAACACCAGAACCAAGTGACACAGACATCTCAACAAGCTCAGTGACATCAGATGCACCATCCGGCGGGGTTGCACACACCGGCGTCGCACGACAGAGAGGCCGACAATGACCACGATGCAGAAGTTCAAGGCGTATTTCGGCATGGTGCCGCCCAGCGAGTACGAGGACGACTACCTCGAGGAGTCGGGCTCGGCGCTGCGTGTCCCGTCGCGTGAGCGCGCCTACCGTGACGACTACTACGGCGACTCCTCCTACGACCCCGGCTACGAGCCGTCGCTCCGCGATGTCGGTTTCCGCGACGCCGGCTACCGCGACGAGATGGCCTACGACGACCGTCGTTTCGACGGCGGATACGAACTCGCCGGCGACTTCGCCCCCGAATTCGCCTACGCCGGACCGCGACCCGCCCCCGAGGCGCCGATGCGTTCGGCAGCTCGCCTCGAGCCGCTGCAGCGTTCGTCGAGTGCCGCCCTGCGTGCCGCCTCGTCGCGACCGATGAGTGCCGAGCACCGGGAACTCGAGCGTGTCTTCGCCGACGGCCCGCTGCAGAAGATCACCACCCTGCGTCCCTCGGACTACGGCGAGGCCCGCACGATCGGTGAGCGCTTCCGCGACGGCAACCCGGTCATCATGGACCTCGTCGACATGACCAACGACGACGCCAAGCGTCTCGTCGACTTCGCCGCGGGCCTGGCCTTCGCGCTCCGCGGTTCGTTCGACAAGGTCGCGACCAAGGTCTTCCTGCTGTCGCCGGCCGACGTGGACGTGTCGCCCGAGGATCGGCGCAAGATCGCCGAGACCGGCTTCTACAACCACGCCTGATGCAGGTGGGCGCCCTCGGTTCGCATCGTTCGGTGCTCTTCAGGCAATCTTGACGCGTGGCTGCGATTTTGTTGGGCGTCCTGTACTACGTCCTGTTGGTTTTCTGGTTGCTTCTCCTGGGTCGGCTCGTCGTCGAGTTGGTGCGGACGTTCGCCCGTGAGTGGCGACCCACCGGGGTGGCGGTGGTGATCATCGAGACGGTGTTCACCCTGACCGATCCGCCGATCAAGGCGTTGCGCCGCATCCTGCCGCCGATCCCGCTGGGTCCGATCCGCCTGGATCTGTCGCTGATGATCGTCATGCTCGTCGTCATCATCGCCATGAATGTCGTCAATGGTCTCCGCGCCGACGCGGTCGCCGAGTCGCTGGCCGCCGCACTGGTTCTCACCCGCTCCTAGTCCGCCCGCGGCTCGGCCCCCGGCACCCCTCCGACCCGAGTACCTTGAGGTACGGCGATGAACTACCGTTGGTGGTCGTCTTCAGATGTCCCTGCCGAATCGGACAGTTTCGATCCGGCCGAAGATCAAGGGTGCAACCTACGGTTCGCATGTGACAGGATTGGACGCCAGTTACTATTTTTGACTGGTATGAATAGTTAGTGACAACCTGTATTGGTCGAACGACTCACGTCGCGCGATCCGGGTTGGACGGCACGCCAATTGAACACAAGCTCCACCACAGACACGAGGGGAACCGACATGCGGCTGACTCCAGCTGATGTGCACAACGTCGCGTTCAGCAAACCGCCTATCGGTAAGCGCGGCTACAACGAGGATGAGGTCGATCAGTTCCTCGATTTCGTCGAGGCCGAGCTCGCCCGGCTGATCGAAGAGAACACCGACCTGAAGCAGCGCGTCGAGGAGCTCGAGGGTGAGCTCGCCGACGCCCGGTCGGGAGCCGGCGCCGCCCCCGCCGAAGAGCGGACCCAGATGTTCGCCAAGCCGCCGGTGCAGGAGCAGCCCGCTCCCGTCCAGCAGCCCGCCGCGCCTGCCGCCAACGACGACGCCAACGTCCGCGCCGCCCGCGTCCTCGCGCTGGCGCAGGACACCGCGGATCGCCTGACCGGCAGCGCACGCGCCGATGCCGACGCGATGCTGGCCGATGCGCAGACCCGCGCCGACACGATGGTTTCGGAGGCGCAGAGCAAGTCCGATGCCATGCTTGCCGACGCGCGTCAGCGTTCGGAGGCCATCCTGGCCGACGCGCAGACCCGTTCCGAGGCGCAGCTGCGGCAAGCGCAGGAGCGTGCGGACGCACTGCAGAGCGATGCCGAGCGCAAGCACAGCGAGATCATGGGCACGATCAACCAGCAGCGTGGTGTGCTCGAGGGTCGGATCGAGCAGCTCAAGACGTTCGAGCGTGAGTATCGCACCCGCCTGAAGACCTACCTCGAATCGCAGCTCGAGGAGCTGCAGCAGCGCGGCAGCGCGGCACCGGTCGAGGGTGGTCGTCCCGATCAGTCGTTCTCGAACGACCCGGGCAGCGGCGGTTTCAGCAGCTACTCGCCGAGCTGACCGCGCGCCGGTCATGCACCCTAGGCTGGTGATGTGCTGAGCTTGGCCCTGGGCGCGACCCTCATCGGGTTCGTGCTGCTCATCCTCGGTCTCATCACCGGGACCGTGTGGCTTGCCGTTGCCTGCATCGTCATCTGTCTCCTCGGCCTGGCCTTCCTGCTCGTCGATGTGTTCTCGGGTCGTAACCGGGACGCCGCGCGATCTCTGGAAGACATGGTCCCGGGAGTCGGACGCGAGGACGAGACCGACGACAACGCCGATCGCGAAAAGGCTGCCTACGAGCCTCCGTCCTTCGAACCCGGGATGGCCGAACCGTCGGGACCGTCGGCTTCTCGGCCGGCGTCACCCGAGAGTCGTCCGGCGCCGGAACGTCGCGAGGGCAACCTCGAGGACTACCTGCGGTCGGTCGGCGAGCCCGTCGGCCCCGCAGCCGACTCCGGCCCGACGCCGTCACCGGGTCCGACGCCGGGTGGACAGGCGGCCCCTGGCCGGGCGCCATCGGGGCCGCCGCCGCGTGCGCCCCAGCGGACGGCGGGTCCGCAGCAGTCCGGGGGCCGGCCACCCCAGGCTCCCCGCTCGCCGCAATCCGGTCCCTTCCGGTCCGGTCCGTCCCAGCCCGGTCCACGTCCTCCGCAGTACGGGGCGCCGACTTCGGGTCCCCAGCCGCAGTACGGGCAGGGGCCTTCCGGACAGTTGCCGGGGTGGGGGCAGGACTCCCCGCGATCCGATCCGGCACAGGCCGGCGAACGGCCGCCGGGGGAACAGACCGAATCCCCTGAACCGAGGCCGGGACGGCGACGCGCGCCGGACTTCGATCCGCTCGACCCGAACTGGCGTCCGCCGATCGACTGATCTTGTTCATACGAGGATCTGATTCTCGCGACGATGCACCGCCCGGACGGCGATAGGCGATTCGCCCGTTCGGGCGGTGCGTCGTTACACTGGTTGACGCGTTGATCCGGCCATCACCGGGGAGCACCCGGAAGAACGGCACCGTGAGGCGCTCAGTAGAACCGGGCGGGCGTGGCCCGTTACAGCCACAGGACCGTACGGGGTGACCCGCGCGATCCGATGAGTGGCGCCGGAGTTCCGGCGCAAGCGGGGTGGTACCGCGCAGACCTGACGGTGTGCGTCCCCGTGCCGAGGAGCGACATCACCAGGCACGAGGAGACGAGCCGTGACCAACGCCAACGAGACGGGCGCGAATGCGACCGGGCGTGTGTACCCCAAAGTCGACATGACGGGTGGGACGGGGCGAAGCGCCCCCGATTTCCCGTCCGTGGAGCAGAACGTCCTGAAATACTGGGACGACGACTCGACCTTCGCCGCCTCCATCGACAACCGTGCCGACGCCGAGGAGTTCGTCTTCTACGACGGCCCGCCCTTCGCCAACGGCCTGCCCCACTACGGCCATCTGCTGACCGGCTACGTCAAGGATGTGGTACCGCGGTACCAGACCATGCGTGGCAAGAAGGTCGATCGCCGATTCGGTTGGGATACACACGGTCTGCCCGCCGAACTCGAGGCCGAGCGGCAGCTCGGGATCACCGACAAGTCGGAGATCGAGAAGATGGGCATGGCGAAGTTCAACGAGTACTGTCGTGACTCGGTTCTCCGCTACACCGGCGAGTGGCGCGACTACGTCACCCGCCAGGCGCGCTGGGTGGACTTCGACAACGACTACAAGACGCTCGACCTCGACTTCATGGAGTCGGTCATGTGGGCGTTCAAGGCGCTCTACGACAAGGGCCTGATCTACCAGGGCTACCGCGTGCTGCCCTACAGCTGGTACGAGCAGACGCCGTTGTCGAACCAGGAGTCCAAGCTCGACGACGCCTACCGGATGCGTCAGGACCCGGCGGTGACCGTTCTGATGCCGCTGTCGGTGCCCGAGGGTCCGCTGGCCTCGCTCGACGGTGTCAACGCACTGATCTGGACCACGACGCCCTGGACGCTGCCCTCGAACCTCGCGATCGCGGTCAACCCCGAGGTCACCTACGTCCACGTCAAGGCCGCCGACGGCCGTCAGTACCTGCTGGCCGAGGCGCTGCTGGGCGCGTACGCCAAGGAGATCGCCGAACCCGAGGTGGTCGGCACCCATCTGGGCAAGGATCTCGAGAACCTCTCCTACACACCGCCCTTCGACTTCTTCGTCGGACACCCGAACGCGCACCGGGTGTTGGTCGGCGACTACGTGACCACCGAGAGCGGCACCGGCGTCGTGCACCTCGCGCCCGCGTTCGGTGAAGAGGACATGGAACTCGCGACCGCCAACGGCATCGAGGTCGTGCAGCCGCTCGACCCGGGCGGCCGTTTCACCGCGCAGGTCCCGCCGTACGAGGGCCAGATGGTCTTCGACGCCAACCCGGTCATCATCAAGGACCTCAAGGCGGCCGGCCGCATCCTGCGACACGAGACCATCGAGCACTCCTACCCGCACTCGTGGCGGTCGGGACAGCCGCTGATCTACATGGCGGTGCCGTCGTGGTTCGTGGCCGTCACCCAGTTCCGCGACCGCATGGTGGAGCTGAACAAGCAGATCACCTGGGTGCCCGAACACATCCGTGACGGCCAGTTCGGCAAGTGGCTTGAGGGTGCGCGCGACTGGAACATCAGCCGCAACCGCTACTGGGGTGCGCCGCTGCCGGTGTGGATCTCCGACAACCCGGAGTACCCGCGCACCGACGTCTACGGTTCGCTCGACGAACTCGAGCGCGACTTCGGCGTGCGCCCGGACAACCTGCACCGGCCTCACATCGACGAGCTGACCCGGCCGAACCCGGACGATCCGACCGGGCGGTCGACCATGCGCCGTGTGCCCGAGGTGCTCGACTGCTGGTTCGAGTCCGGTTCGATGCCGTATGCCCAGGTGCACTACCCGTTCGAGAACCGCGACTGGTTCGACGGTGGGGACTCGGCAGGCGCCCCGCCGCACAACCCGGGCGACTTCATCGTCGAATACAACGGACAGACGCGCGGCTGGTTCTACACCATGCACGTGCTGGCGACGGCCCTCTTCGACCGCCCGGCATTCAAAACCGTTGCCGCGCACGGCATCGTGCTGGGCGACGACGGCCAGAAGATGTCCAAGTCCAAGCGCAACTACCCGGATGTCAACGAGGTCTTCGACCGCGACGGCTCCGACGCCATGCGCTGGTTCCTGATGGCGTCGCCGATCCTGCGCGGTGGCAACCTGGTGGTGACCGAGCGCGGCATCCGGGAGGGTGTGCGTCAGGCGCTGCTGCCGTTGTGGAACGCCTACAGCTTCCTGCAGCTGTACGCGGAGCGTCCGGCGACGTGGCGGACCGACTCCCGGCACGTCCTCGACCGGTACATCCTGGCGAAGCTCGCGACCACCCGGGACGCGATGACCGAGGCGCTCGACGTCTACGACATCGCGGGTGCATGCGACGCCTTCCGCGAGTTCGTCGAGGCGCTGACCAACTGGTACGTGCGTCGTTCGCGGGCACGGTTCTGGGCCGGTCAGGACGAGGACACCGACGCCTTCGACACCCTGTACACGGTGCTCGAAGTGGCCTCCCGCCTCGCGTCGCCCCTGCTGCCGCTGGCGACCGAGGCCATCTGGCGCGGGCTCACCGGCGAACGGTCGGTCCACCTGACCGACTGGCCGACCGCCGACGAGCTGCCCGCCGACGCCGACCTGGTCGCCGCGATGGACGAGGTGCAGGCGGTCTGTTCGGTCGCGTCGAGCGTGCGCAAGGCCAACAAGCTGCGTGTGCGTCTCCCGCTGCCCGGTCTGACCGTCGCGTCGCCGACCGCCGCCGCGCTCGAGCCCTACGTCGACCTGGTCAAGGACGAGATGAACGTCAAGGCGGTCACGCTCGCCACCGACGCCAGCGAGTACGGGCGCTATGAGATCGCGGTCAACGCCCGCGCGGCCGGGCCGCGTCTGGGCAAGGACGTGCAGCGCGCCATCAAGGCGGTGAAGTCGGGCAACTGGTCGGTGCAGGCCGGGGCCGACGGTTCCGAGGTCGTCGTCGCCGACGGCATCGAGCTGCACGACGGTGAGTTCACCAGGAAGCTCGTGGCCGTCGAACCCGATTCCACCGCGGAGCTGCCCGGTGGTCGGGGACTGGTCGTCCTCGACACCGCGGTGACCCCCGAGCTGGAGGCCGAGGGCTGGGCGAAGGACCGTGTGCGCGAGCTGCAGGACGCGCGCCGCAACCTCGACCTCGACGTCTCCGATCGCATCACGGTGCGCCTCGTCGTCCCCGCCGAGCGTCTCGAGTGGGCGCAGACCCACGCCGGACTCATCGCCGGTGAGGTTCTCGCCGTGGAGTTCGACGTCACCGCGGAGGGCGCGCCGGGGTCCGTCGAACTCGGTGACGGGGTCACCGCCGACGTCGCGAAGGCCGGCTTACCACCGATTTCGCGGTAGCTGTCACATTTCTGCCGCCGTCGGTGTCTCGAGGATGACCACCTCGAACACCGACGGAAGGCAGAACCATGAGCACCACCGACACCACGCAGGAAATCCAGGTAGTCGCACGGACGCACGTGGTCGTCCTCGGCGCGGGCTATGCCGGCGCGATGGCGGCCAACCGGCTCCGGCGCAACCCCGCCGTCGCCGTCACGGTCGTGAACCCGCAACCGTTCTTCGTGCAGCGCATCCGGTTGCACCAGTTCGTCTCGGGAACCGGTGATCCGCTGGTCGGCTTCGACGACGTGCTGGCCGACGACATCCGCGTCGTCGTCGACACCGCTACCCGTATCGACGCCGGTGCGCGCCGTGTGCATCTCGCGTCGGGCGCGCACCTCGACTACGACCACCTGATCTATGCGATCGGTACCCGGCACCGAACCCCGGAGATCCCCGGGGCGGAGCATGCCCTGTTCATCGCCGATTGGGCGAGCGCACAACGGATTCGCGAACGCGTGGAAGGTCTCGGCGCACACGAGATGATCACCGTCGTCGGTGGGGGACTCACCGGGATCGAGGTCGCCGCCGAACTCGCCGAACGCGGCCACGACGTGCGTCTGGTGGGCGGCAGGGGGATCGCGTCATCGGTGGGGGAGCGGGCCCGGAGCGCCACGGAGAAGCAGCTGATCCGACTCGGCGTCGACGTCGTGGACACGGGCCGCGTGGTCGAGATCGGCGAGCGGACCGTCACCGTCGACATCGACGGCGAACGAAACGTACTGCCGAGCGCGGCAACGATTCTCGCCACCGGCTTCGAGGCCCCGGAACTGGCGGCCGACAGCGGCCTGGCGACCGACGAGATCGGCCGCCTGCGCACCGACGCGACCCTGGCCGGCATCGACGACGATCGGATCGTCGGCGCCGGTGACGCGGTCGCGGTCGAGGGCATGCCCCTGAGGATGAGCTGCCAGGCCGCCGAGCCGCTGGGTGCTCAGGCGGCCGAAGCGGTGCTCGCCCGGATCGCCGGTGAGCAGCCGAATCCCGTCGACCAGGGTTTCGTCGCGCAGTGCGCCAGCATCGGCCGCCGCGCGGCCACCCTACAGTTCACGCGTCGCGACGATTCGCCGGCGCGTGCAGTGGTGACCGGTCGTCTCGCGGCCTGGACCAAGGAGTTGGTGTGCCGCGGTACGGTGTGGAACATCCGTCATGAGGCCACCCACCCCGGTGCGTTCCGGTGGTTCCGCGGCGGCGACCTGACCACGACGACCGAACCGGCCCTCCGATGAGAGGCACGATGGTGAACAGCAGCGAATCCGACCGTCGAGCAACACGTTTCGCGGAACTTCGGCCGCTGCTGTTCACGGTCGCCTACGAGATCGTCGGGTCCGCGGCCGACGCGGACGACGTCCTGCAGGAGAGCTACCTGAGGTGGGCCGAGGTCGACGACGCCGATGTCACCGACCCGAAGGCCTACCTCGCGAAGATCGTCACGCGCCAGGCACTCAACGCCCTGCGTTCCCGCTCGCGGCGTCGGGAGGAGTACGTCGGCCCGTGGCTTCCAGAGCCGATCCTGCTCGACGACCGCGATCTCGCCGACGACGTCGTACTGGCCGAGTCGGTGTCCACGGCGATGCTGGTGGTGCTGGAGTCCCTGAACCCCGACGAGCGTGCGGTGTTCGTCCTGCGTGAGGTGTTCGGTTTCTCCTACACCGAGATCGGGACGATGGTCTCGAAGTCCTCGGCTGCGGTTCGCCAGATCGCGCATCGGGCACGGTCGCATGTCGAGTCGCGGCGGCCCCGTTTCGAACCGGTCGATGCGCAACGTGCCGGCGCGGTCGTCGAGGAGTTCCTTGCCGCCGCGCAGTCCGGGGAGGTCGAGTCCCTCATGGCGCTGCTGTCTCCCGACGTCGTGTTCACGGCCGACAGCGACGGCAAGGCCACCGCGGTCAAACGGCCGGTCCGGGGCGCCCTGCCGGTGGCACGCCTGCTCACCGGCTTCGCGCGGCTCGGGGCGACGATCGACGACTACCGGGTCGAGGTCGCCGTGTTCAATCACGAGCCGGGCATGCTGGTGTACTTCGACGGGAAACTACAGGGCGCCTTCACGTTCCACATCGTGGACGGTGTGATCGAGCAGATCTACGCGATGCGCAATCCCGACAAGCTGGTCGGGGTGGAGGAGCCGCGCACGATCGCCCGCTGACGCGACCGACTCATGCACCTACATGTGCGCAGTTGCGCACATGTAGGATGGCTGCATCGTGTAGTCAGGCGGAATGAGGAGACGCTGTGTGGGATGTCCTGGCCCATCCGGTCTACCGAAGGCTGTTCACCGCTCAGGTGGTGGCCCTGGTGGGGACGGGGCTGTTGACCATTGCGCTGGGGCTGCTCGCCTACGACATCGCCGGCGAGGACGCCGGGGCGGTGCTGGGCACCGCACTGGCGATCAAGATGGTCGCCTATGTCGTCGTCGCGCCGGTGATCACGGCGGTGACCGAGCGTCTGCCGCGGCGAGCGGTGATGGTCTCGGCCGATGCGGTGCGGGCCGTGATCGCGCTGATGCTGCCGTTCATCGGTTCGACGTGGCAGATCTATGTGCTCATCTTCGTGTTGCAGGCCGCCTCGGCGACCTTCACTCCTACCTTCCAGGCCGTGATCCCGTCCGTGCTCACCCACACCGACGACTACACCAAGGGCCTGTCGCTCTCGCGGCTGGCGTATGACCTCGAGTCGCTGACCAGCCCCGCGATCGCCGGCGCACTGCTGCTGGTCATCTCCTACAACCAACTCTTCGTCGCCACGGCGCTCGGGTTCCTCGTATCCGCGGCGCTGGTCATCTCCACCCGACTTCCGCGCATCACCGCGGCCGCCGAGAACGAGCGACTACGTACGCGGATCACCAAGGGAGCCCGGGTGATGGTCGGCCACGCACCTCTCCGGGGCCTGCTCGCACTGAATATGGTGGTCGCCACCGCGACCGGCCTGGTGGTCGTCAACACCGTCGTCTATGTCCGATCGCTGCTCGGCGGGGTCAATGCCGGTGTCGCCATGGCGTTGGCAGCGTACGGCGGTGGGTCGATGCTCGTCGCATTGGCGATGCCGAGACTTCTCGGACGGATGTCGGATCGGCGCGTGATGATGACCGGCGCGCTGCTCGTCGTCGTCGGTCTGGTGTGTACGGCGATCCTGCTCGCCACCTCGGTGTCCCCGGTCGTCGGATGGGTCTGGCTGATCACTGCGTGGACGGTGATCGGCGCGGCGACGTCGGCCATCAGCACCCCGACGGCCCGTCTGCTGCGCGACTACTCCACCGAGTCGAACAGGCCCGCGGTGTTCACCGCGCAGTTCTCGCTGTCGCATGCGTGTTTTCTCGTCACCTACCCGCTTGCCGGCTGGGTGGGGGCGCAGGTGTCCCAGCTCACTGCCGCCATCATCCTGGCAGCCCTGGCTACACTTTCAGCGATGGCGGCCACACGACTCTGGCCGGCTACTTACCCGAGGCCCATCATGGCCGGTGTGGAAAGGTGAACACGAATGGGCAGTGGCACGGAAGGCGCCGATCCCGCCCCTTCGCTCACGTCGACGAGGCCTAGTCTCGACCACCGCACACCACCGGATGCCGAGAGGCTCGACGCGGCCACCCGGACATTCCGGATGCTCGCCGATTCCACTCGGCTCCACATCCTGTGGCAACTCAGTCACGGCGAAGCCGACGTCTCCGCGCTCGCCGAAGCCTGCGATGCATCGCGCACCGCGGTCAGCCAGCACCTCGCCAAGCTGCGCTTCACGGGCCTCGTCGAGACCCGCAGAGACGGCCGCCGGATCGTCTACCGCCTTCACGACGGACACCTCGCACGCCTCGTCCGGGAAGGGCTCAACCATGCCGACCACTTCGTCACCGGCGAACCACCGCACGACTGACCGGCCGTGCGCTGTCACGTGAACAGCATCGACAGCGTCAGTTCGATCTGGGACCGGAAGAGCGCACGCGGATGGGCGAAGGTGTCCGTGCCGTACTGGCCGAAGGTCTCCAGGCTGATGGCGCCGACCAGGACCGCCCACAGGGTGGTCGACGCCGCCAGCACGCGGACCGGGGTGTCGATGCCGAACTCGTCGCGGATGGCGGCCATGTCATCGGTGACTTCGATTGCGGGAGTAGGTAGGTCGTCCCGGATGAGACCCTCGGAGTAGGCGGCCGCGCACTCGCGCAGGAGCAGGGCGGGGATGCGCGTACCCGGCTCGATGGTCTGGTCGCCGGGTGCGGTGTAGCCCGGGACCGGACTGCCGTAGAGCAGTGCCCAGCGGGCGGGGTCGGCGAGTGCCCAGTCCCGGGCGGCCTCGGCCGCGGCGAGCAGTCGCTCCCGGCGGCGGGTGGGGTCGACCGTCTCGACCGCCGCGTCGATCGCATCGCCGACGTCGTTGTAGGCCTCGACGAGCAGCATCGTCAGCAGGTCGTCGCGACTGGGGACGTATCGGTAGACCGCCGACGACACGACACCCATCTCGCGGGCGATCGCCCGCAGTGACAGACCCGCTGCGCCGTGGGTGGCGAGATGCTCGCGTCCGAGTCTGCGGATCTCGTCGGTCATCATCGCGCGGTTCTCCGCGCGGCTTCGTCCGGTCGCCATGCGACGATCCTTCCACAATTCGAGAGCAGTGCTCTTGATTTCTACCGCGTCCGGGTGCACACTTGAAACGAGAGCGGTGCTCTCGAATTCTTCCGGCCACCATGAAAGGCGTCGACACCATGACCTCGACCACCCACTACCGCGCCCCCGAGGGCTTCGACAACGTCGTCAACCGCACCGTCCGCTGGCTCGCCGACCACGGCGTCAACCTGGCCGGTGCCCAGAACCTCACCGTCGTCGGTCGCCGCAGCGGTGATCCGCAGCGCGTCCCGGTGAACGTCCTGCGATTCGACGGCGGCGAGTACCTCGTCTCGCCGCGCGGCAACACCCAGTGGGTTCGCAACGTGCGCGCCGCCGGAACGGCCGAACTCAGCCGGGGCCGCCGGCGGACCGTCGTCGCCCTGACCGAGGTCGACGCGGACCGGCGTCCGCCGATCATCGGCGAGTATCTGCGCAAGTGGGGCTGGGAGGTCGGCCGGTTCCTGCCCGAGGGGCTCGGCACCAAGCCGTCCGACGACGACCTCGCGCGCCATGCAGGTTCGATCCCCGTCTTCGTCATCCGTCCTGCTCACTAGACTCGGACGAGTGGTGCGCCCGGATCCCGACTCGACGATCGCCGACGGTTCATCGGTTCCCGAGCGGTGGATGTCCGGCGGGCAGTCGGGTGCCGCGCCGGCGGGCGACGACTCCGAGCGCGGGGCCCGTTGGGTGATGCATCTCGACATGGATGCGTTCTTCGCCTCGGTCGAACAGCTCACCCGGCCCACTTTGCGTGGCCGCCCGGTCCTCGTGGGCGGTTCCGGTGGCCGGGGAGTGGTGGCCGGGGCGAGCTACGAAGCACGGGTGTTCGGAGCCAGGTCGGCGATGCCGATGCATCAGGCCCGACGCCTCATCGGCCCGACCGGCGTCGTCGTACCCCCGCGCGGCGCGGTCTACGGCAAGGTCAGCAAGCGGGTGTTCCGCATTGTTCGCGAAGCGGTTCCGGTGATCGAAACGCTCTCTTTCGACGAGGCGTTCGCGGAACCGGCCGAACTCGCCGGGGCGACGGTCGCGCATGCGCGGGAGTTCGCGGAGATGTTGCGTACCCGCATCCGCACCGAATGCGGACTCGCCGCCTCGGTCGGGCTCGGCAGCGGAAAGCAACTCGCCAAGATCGCGTCGGGAATGGCGAAACCCGATGGCGTGATGGTGATCCCGCCGTCTGGGGAGATCGATTTCCTGCACGAACTGCCGGTGCGCAAACTGTGGGGGATCGGTCCGGTCTCGGGGGATCGCCTCGCACGTCTGGGAATCGACACCATCGGCGACCTCGCCGCGATGTCGCCGATCGAGGTCGCCTCGGTACTCGGCGCCACGGTCGGACCGGCACTGCACCGTCTCGCCCAGGGGGTCGACGACCGACCGGTGGCCGAGCGTGCCTCGGCCAAACAGATCAGCGCCGAGTCGACCTTCGCCACCGACATCGTCGACCTCGACGAACTGCGCAAGGCGATACGAAAAGCCGCCGCCGACGCGCATCGTCGGCTGCTCAAGGACGGGCGCGGCGCGCGCACGGTGGTGTTGAAGCTCAAACGTTCCGACATGTCGATCCTCACCCGGTCGGCGACCACCGCCGCGGCCACGACCGATCTCGACGACCTCGAGCGCACCGCCCAGCGCCTCGCTCTCGACCCGCGGACGGTCGGGTCGATACGGCTTGTGGGCGTGGGCTTCTCGGGTCTCACGGCGGTGCAGCAGTACGCACTGTTCGACGACCTCGACACCTCGCCCGACGAGACGACGCACCACGACACCGCGTCGGCGGGATCCGCCCCGGGATCGTCACCGGAATCCGGTGACGTCGTCGAGGTGTCGGAGACGGTTCACGATCCCACCGCCGACACCGAATCACCCGAACCCGTGCGATTCGCTCCCGGCGGCAATCCGCTGAGCCGGGCGCCGTTCGCTCCCGGCGCCGATGTGGAACACCCCGAGTTCGGTCACGGGTGGGTGCAGGGGAGTGGGCACGGCGTCGTCACCGTCCGCTTCGAGACACGGACCACCGGGCCCGGACGGACGCGCACCTTCGGCGTCGACGACCCCGACCTACGCCTCGCCGACCCGCTCGACAGCCTCGAATGGGATCTCGCCGGCGACGAGGAGTGATCGCCGCGCCGGCCACTCGTGCGGCGTCACGTCCCGGACGCGGAGAAGAACTCGGCGATGGCCTCGGGGCTCGAGCGTGCCGTCAGCAGCGCGATCAGCGCCATCCGGGCCTGCGGCGCACGCAGCCACGGTGACACGATCGCGCCCGCACGATGCAGGTCGACGGCGCCGCCCCCACCGCCGTAGGTCGCCGACACCTCGCCGTACGGCACCCGACTCGTCACCACGACGGTCACCCCGTGCGCGACCGCGAGCACGACCTCGGCGGTGATGTCCGGATGGGTGTTGCCCGAACCCGTCGCGGCGAGCACGATGCCGGCGGCGTTCTGCGCGACCGCGGCCGCGATCAGCCCGGGCGACACGCCGGGATACAGCGCGAAGGTGTCGACTCGCGCGGTCCGGCCGATGGGGATCTCGTCGGTCAGCACCGGACGCGGCAGGTCGGTGCGCACCGAATCGAAGGCGGCGGTGTCGGTCGTCGACACCTTGAACAGCCCGCGGGCCGGCAGGACGCGGCCGCCGGCGACCACGAGGACGCCGCGACCGCGCGACTCCGGGTCGCGGACCGCCGCCAGGGCCGCGCCGAGGTTCCGGGGACCGTCCGCGTGGGGGTGGTCGGCCGGCAACTGCGCGCCGGTGAAGACGACCGGCCGCTCGTCGAGGCAGTAGAGATCCGCCAGGAAGGCCGTCTCCTCCATCGTGTCGGTGCCGTGGGTCACCACCACGCCGTCGACCTCGGGGTCGGCGAGCGCCTCGGCGATGGACCGCACCACCGCGAACTGGTCGGCGACGGTCATCGCCGAACTGTCCACCGACATCAGGTCGACGCTGCGAACGGTGCCCGCGCCGGTGTCCCCGGTCGCCGACAACAGGTCGTCGGCACCGAGCGCGGGCACGGCACCGTCGGCGGTGGTCTGGGCGGCGATGGTGCCACCGGTGGTGAGCAGCACGGTCGACCGGGCGGGCGGCGGATTAGCGGTCATGGACGTCAAGCCTCACGGCACGTCGCCGGGCCGTCAAGCACCGTGACCGCGTCGAGCCCGCTGGCATCTCCAGGAGCCGTCGAGCGTCGTCGCCCACGGCGTGGAACCCGGATGTCGCGGCTGCGTTTGGCATAGTGGTGTGGGCTGTCGCCGGGCTCGCCCGGCAGACCCCATCGGCGAACCACGGGAAAGCGCCCCGGCGCGCCCACGTCCACAGACATAGTGAGGGAGATCGTTGAAGTATCGGAAGTTTCTTGGCGCGACCATGATCGCGGCCGCATTGATGACCGGCGTCGCCGCCTGCGGTGGTGACGACAGCGACGCACCGCCCGCCCCGACCCTGACCAGCACCGCCGACGCCGCCGCCGGCGGTGACACCGGCTCCGCGATCACCAACGGTGACAAGCCGCCGTCGATCGCCGCCCTCAACGAGCTCGTCGCCACCGCCGTGGACCCGAAGGTCCCCCGTGACGAGAAGATCGTCCTCGTCCAGGGTTCGGAGAAGGATCCGGCCATCTTCGACGAGCTGGTCAAGGCCCGTGCGGAGAACTCGGACGTGGACTGGGTCCTGGTGAACCCGGTCATCAGCTCCGGCCCGAAGAAGGCCCGCGTCAAGGTCCGCATCGAGACCGCAGGCAACCCGCCGACCAACGCCGAGTCGACCATCGTCTACGACGACGGCCGCTGGAAGCTGTCCAACGAGACCGTGTGCAACCTGCTCGGCCTGTACCAGGTCCAGAGCGCCATGTGCAAGCCTGCGAGCTAGGCAGGCGGCCTCTCGGCTGACCCCGGGGAAACCGGGTTGTCCCTCACCGCCAGGTGACGGTCAACCCGGTTTTCTGTACCAGGGGACGCGACGGGTCCGCCCCGACGAGTTCGCGCGCACCGGTGTAGGTCAGCTCGCCGCCGACCGGGAGCCCGCGCGTGAGGTCGACTTCCACGGTTCCACCGCCTTCGGAACTGAACCGGCTGATCGTGAGCGTGTCGTTGCCGCCCGGGATGGCGAACACCGAGTTGACCGGGGTCTCCTCCGCGGAGAACTGGATGGTGAGACGGTTGCCGTCCCAGGCCGAGAGTCGTGCGTCGATCGTCTGCGTGACCGTCGCGGCCGCCGAGATGACGCGTTCGGTGCGCCACCTGGCGCCCACCGCGATCGGTTCGGTCGGCAGTGCGATCGAGGTGTTCAGCGCCGTCACCAGGGACTGTTCGACCGCCAGGCGCGCTTCCTCGCCCGCCTGCTCCGGCGGGGCGAGACGCAACGCGACGGGTGCGAGCCCGGGACCCGTCGTCAGTCCGGCCTTCGTCCCGGCCATCGCCGGCAGTTGTCCGTTGAGGGACGCATCCGGCGAGGTCACGGTGCCCAGCTCGAGTTCCACCTCCGACCTGTCGGTGCAGGAGAACCGCGCGGTCAGCGGTGTCTCGACGGTCTCGGCGTCCGCCGACCCCGGCGAGGCGACCTCGGAGGTCGTCACCAAGGTCACCGACTGTGTGGAGGAGGTGTCAGGAGCGGGGGAGGCGACCCGGCGCTCGCCTTCACCTGCGTCGACCAGCGTGACCGTGGCCGGCGAGATCGGCACCGGCGCCGCTCCGGCTGCCCGGGAGGGTGATTCGTTCACACAGCCGGCCGAGGTCGCCGAACCTGTGCCGGTGTCGTCGTCGGAGTCCGACGAGCACCCCGCGACCAGCACGGACACCGCCGTGACGACTGCGCACGCGGAGACAACGGACCGGAACAAACGACGATGCGAGGACACGGGTAGCCAGCGTATTCGACCGGTCGTGGACAATGAGGCTGTGGATGACCAACCCCTGACGGATTCCGGCAACGCGGATCCGCGCGGCGCCCGCTCTCCGGACGCCGACCGCGATCAGGTCCGATCGGACGACGCGACCCCCGGACGACGCTTCTCCAAGGTGACCGCAGCGCTCCTCGGCGTCGCGCTCGTCGTCATCGGGCTCGATCTGCTGACCAAGACCATCGCCGTCGCCACCCTCGATCCGCAGCGCCCGATCGAGATCATCGGCGACGTCGTCACGCTGCGACTCGTGCGCAACAGCGGCGCCGCCTTCTCGCTGGCCTCGGGATACACCTGGGTCCTGACCGTCATCGCACTGATCGTCGTGGCCGTCATCATCCGCTACAGCAGTCGACTGAACTCGTGGGGATGGGCGATCGGTCTCGCGCTCGTGCTCGGCGGCGCGATCGGCAACCTCATCGACCGCATCTTCCGCGCACCGGAGCCGCTTCAGGGCCACGTCGTCGACTTCGTCTCGGTGGGCTGGTGGCCGGTCTTCAACGTGGCCGACTCCGCCGTGGTCTGCGGGGCGATCCTGCTGGTGGCCCTGTCGGCCCTGGGCTTCGACTACGACGGCAGCCGCACCGGGTGGGCGGCCCGGCGTGACCGGCATCCCGACGACACCGGCAGCACCGACAAGACCGACGGCAACGAGGACGGGGGCAGTACCCATGCGTGAATCACGCGTCGTACCGGTACCCGACGGACTCGACGGCATGCGCGTCGACGCGGGCGTCTCCCGCATGCTGGGACTGTCGCGCAACGTCGTGGCCACCCTGGCCGAGGACGGCGACGTCCTCGTCGACGGGATCGTCGTCGGCAAGTCACACAAGCTCGCCGCGGGCACCCTGCTGCACGTCACGCTGCCCGAACCCGAGGAACCGCTGCGGGTCGAGCCGACGCCGGTGGAGGACCTCGAGGTGATCTACCACGATTCCGACATCGTGGTCGTCGACAAGCCGGTCGGAGTGGCCGCGCATCCATCGCTCGGCTGGAGTGGTCCCACCGTGATCGGCGCGCTGGCCGCCGCCGGGTTCCGGATCTCGACCTCCGGCGCGCACGAGCGGCAGGGGATCGTCCACCGCCTCGACGTCGGAACCTCCGGCGTCATGGTGGTCGCCGTCTCCGAACGCGCCTACACGCTGCTCAAGCGGGCGTTCAAGCAGCGGACCGTTTACAAGGGCTACCACGCCCTCGTCCAAGGACATCTCGACCCGCCGTCGGGCACCATCGACGCGCCGATCGGCCGGCATCGGGGCAACGACTGGAAGTTCGCCGTGACCGCGAACGGCAAGCCGAGCATCACCCACTACGACACCCTCGAGATGTTCGCGGCGGCGTCGTTGCTCGACGTCCACCTCGAAACCGGCCGTACGCATCAGATCCGCGTCCACTTCGCGGCGCTGCACCATCCGTGCTGCGGCGACCCGACCTACGGTGCGGACCCGGTCCTGGCCCGCAGGCTCGGTCTCGAACGACAGTGGCTGCATGCGCGGACGCTGCGTTTCGCGCATCCCGCGGACGGTCGCACGGTCGAGTTCACCTCGGACTATCCAGAGGACCTCCAGCACGCACTCGACGTCCTGCGCGCCACCTGAGCATCGGGTCGGGCCTCGCCGGAGGCGTTGCATTCGTTCGGCCGTCAACCGGCGACATCGTCGGTGAACTCGCCTAGATTGAGAGAGTGTTCGAGCCTGGAACGGTGATCGCCGGGTACCGCGTCGAGCGACTCCTCGGCAGCGGCGGCATGGGCGCTGTCTTCCTCGCCCGGCACCCGGAGCTCCCCAGGTATGACGCACTGAAGGTGCTGAAGGACTCGGCAGGCTTGACCGACAACAACTTCCGGCGCCGATTCCTCCGCGAGGCCGAGGTCGCGGCCACCCTGGACCACCCGAACATCGTGACCGTCTTCAATCGCGGCCGGGCGACGGTCCCCACCGCGTCCGAGACCGGTCGGTCGGATGTGCTGTGGATCGCGATGCAGTACGTGCCGGGCACCGACTGTGCCCGTGAGCTCGCCGACATCGGGAGATTCACACCGTCGCGGGTCGCGCACATCGCGTCGCAGGTCGCCCGCGGCATCGACCACGCCAACCGCCGGGGTCTCACCCACCGCGACGTCAAACCCGGGAACATCCTGCTCGCCGAGGTCGACGAGGACTCGACGGTCGAGGAACAGCGGGTGTTGCTCACCGACTTCGGCGTCGCCAAGATCTCCGACGAGACCGAGGCCCTCACCTCGGTCGGCACCGTGCTGGCCACCCTGTCCTACGCCTCACCGGAACAGCTGATGGGACGGACGCTGGACGGTCGTAGCGATCAGTACTCGCTGGCGGCCTCGACCTTCCACCTGCTCACCGGCCGGGTGCCGTTCGACGACCGCGACACCGGCGCGGTCATCGGCGCACACCTCAAGGACCCGGTGCCGCGGGCATCCGAACTCGTCGCCGGGTTGCCCACCGGGGTCGACGCGGTGATCACCAGGGCGATGGCGAAGACACCCGAGGAGCGGTTCGCGAACTGCCGCGAGTTCGCCGACGCACTGACGGCGAGTCTCCGGCACGTGCCTCGACCGTCGGTTCCCGACGCCGAGGCCGTCACCGTGCGCGGACTCTCGCCGCGCCCGGCCGGCGGGAACCATCAGGCCTCGCGAAACCAACCCGGGCCGATGCCGGCCACACGTCGCGCGGTTCCGCCGCCGGCGCCGGGACGTCCGTACCGCGGCGGACCTCCGCCCGCCCCGCCCGGCGGGGAGGCGACGCGGCGGGCCGCACCCCGGCCGAACCCGGATCGGCGTGCCGGTGAACGCCCGTCCGGGGACAGGCAGCCGCGAGACCGGCCGGCACCACCGCGTCCGGCCACCGGAGCCGATCCCGCCGTGTGGCAGCACCCACCGTCCGGTCCGCACCGCCAGACCAACGACCATCTCCGCGCCGCGGGGTCGGGACCGATGGGACGGCCGCCGGGTGGTGCACCGTTCCCAGGCGGGCCGATGTCGTCCGGCGGTCCGCGTCCGTCGTCGAGCCCGAACCGCCTGCCCCTGGTGCTGGCAGGGGTGGCGGCCGTGCTGCTGATCCTGATCGTCGTCGTGTTTCTCGTTGCGCTGTAGCCCGACGTGGATCGGGGTGTGCGCGAGGCGGCCATGCTGTCACAGCTGTCCCATTCGTCACCGCCCGGAGTGCCTCCCAGGAGGTGTCGGTGGGCGCGCCTAGAGTAGACCCGGACTCGGCGACCGGCGGCACGAGATCAGCGTGCGCATGATCCCCGCGAGACAGCAACCAGCGAGCACAGAAGAGGCACAGTGACGGACTCGTTTGTTCACCTGCACAACCACACCGAGTACTCGATGCTCGACGGTGCGGCCAAGGTGTCACCGTTGTTCGCCGAGGCCAAGCGGCTGGGCATGACCGCCATCGGCATGACCGACCACGGAAACATGTTCGGCGCCAGCGAGTTCTACAACACCGCGATCAAGAACGACATCAAGCCGATCATCGGCATCGAGGCCTACATCGCGCCGGGTTCGAGGTTCGACACCAAACGCGTCCAGTGGGGCACGCGTGAGCAGAAGAGCGACGACGTCTCCGGTTCGGGCGCGTACACGCACATGACGATGGTCGCGGAGAACGCGACCGGCCTGCGCAACCTGTTCAAGCTGTCCTCGCTCGCCTCCATCGAGGGTCAGCTCGGCAAGTGGGCGCGTATGGACGCCGACGTGATCGCCCAGTACGCCGAGGGCATCATCGCGACCACCGGCTGCCCGTCCGGTGAGGTGCAGACCCGTCTGCGTCTGGGGCATGACCGTGAAGCCCTCGAAGCCGCGGCGAAGTGGCAGGAGATCTTCGGCAAGGAGAACTTCTATCTCGAGCTGATGGAGCACGGACTCGAGATCGAGCGCCGCGTGCGCGACGGTCTCCTCGACATCGGCCGCAAGCTCGGCATCAAGCCGATCGTCACCAACGACTGCCACTACGTCACCAAGGAACACGCCGCCGCCCACGAGGCGCTGCTGTGCGTGCAGACCGGCAAGACGCTGTCCGACCCGACCCGCTTCAAGTTCGACGGCGACGGCTACTACCTGAAGTCGGCCGCGGAGATGCGCGAGCAGTGGGACTCGGTGGTCCCGGGCGCCTGCGACAACACGCTCGAGATCGGTGAGCGCGTCGAGTCCTACAAAGATGTCTTCACCCACCGCGACCGCATGCCGGTCTTCCCGGTGCCCGACGGCGAGACCCAGCAGACCTTCTTGCGCAAGGAGGTCGCGAAGGGACTCCAGGAGCGTCGTTTCGCCGGTACCGAGGTGCCGCAGGAATACCTCGACCGGGCCAACTACGAGCTCGACGTCATCATCCAGATGGGCTTCCCCGCCTACTTCCTCGTGGTCGGCGACCTGATCCGCCACGCCCTCGAGGTCGGCATCCGAGTCGGCCCGGGCCGCGGTTCGGCGGCCGGCTCGCTGGTCGCCTGGGCGCTGGGTATCACCAACATCGACCCGATCCCGCACGGACTGCTGTTCGAGCGATTCCTCAACCCCGAACGCGTGTCGATGCCCGATATCGACATCGACTTCGACGACCGTCGTCGAGGCGAGATGGTGCGCTACGCGACGGAGCGATGGGGAAGCGACAAGGTCGCCCAGGTCATCACCTTCGGAACGATCAAGACGAAGGCCGCGATCAAGGACTCCGCGCGAGTCCAGTTCGGCCAGCCGGGGTTCGCGATCGCCGACCGCATCACCAAGGCGCTGCCGCCGCCCATCATGGCCAAGGACATCCCGGTCTGGGGCATCACCAACCCCGAACACGAGCGCTACGGCGAGGCCGCCGAGGTCCGCACGCTCATCGAGACCGACCCGGACGTCAAGAAGATCTACGACACCGCGCTCGGCCTCGAGGGCCTGATCCGCAATGCGGGCGTGCACGCCTGTGCGGTGATCATGTCCTCGGAGCCGCTGACCGACGCGATCCCGGTGTGGAAGCGCGCCCAGGACGGCGCGATCATCACCGGCTGGGACTACCCGTCGTGTGAGGCCATCGGACTGCTGAAGATGGACTTCCTGGGTCTGCGCAACCTCACCGTCATCGGTGACGCCCTGGAGAACATCAAACTCAACCGCGGGATCGACCTCGACCTCGACTCGTTGCCGCTCGAGGACGAGAAGACCTACGAACTGCTCGCCCGCGGTGACACGCTCGGCGTGTTCCAGCTCGACGGCGCGGCCATGCGCGAACTCCTGAAGATGATGCAGCCGACCGGGTTCGAGGACATCGTGGCCGTCCTCGCGCTGTACCGGCCCGGTCCGATGGGTGTGAACGCACACACCGACTACGCCAAGCGCAAGAACGGTCTCCAGGAGATCCGGCCGATCCACCCGGAGCTCGAGGAACCGCTCAAGGAGATCCTCTCCGAGACCTACGGTCTGATCGTCTACCAAGAGCAGATCATGCAGATCGCGCAGAAGGTCGCCGGCTACTCGCTCGGACAGGCAGACCTGCTCCGTCGCGCGATGGGCAAGAAGAAGAAGGAGATCCTCGACGAGGCCTACGACGGCTTCGCGGAGGGCATGCGCAACAACGGATTCTCGCAGGCGGCGATCACCGCGCTGTGGGACACGGTGTTGCCGTTCGCCGGTTACGCGTTCAACAAGTCGCACGCCGCCGGCTACGGCCTCGTCTCGTTCTGGACCGCCTACCTCAAGGCGAACTATCCCGCCGAGTACATGGCCGGTCTGCTCACCTCCGTCGGCGACGACAAGGACAAGGCGGCCATCTACCTCGCCGACTGCCGCAAGCTGGGCATCACGGTTCTGCCGCCGGACGTCAACGAGTCGCAGCGCAACTTCGCGGCCGTCGGCGCCGACATCCGCTTCGGTCTCGCCGCGATCCGCAACGTCGGTTCGGGCGTGGTCGGCTCGATCATCAACGCCCGTGAGGAGAAGGGGAAGTTCACCAGCTTCTCCGACTACCTCGGCAAGATCGACGTCACCGCCTGCAACAAGAAGGTGACGGAATCGCTGATCAAGGCCGGCGCGTTCGACTCGCTCGGCCACCCGCGCAAGGGGCTGTTCCTCGTGCACGCCGAGGCCGTCGAATCGGTCATCGGCACCAAGAAGGCCGAGGCGATCGGTCAGTTCGACCTGTTCGGCGGAGGGGACGACGCCGCGGATCCCGGACTGGCCGAGGTCTTCGCGGTCAAGGTGCCCGAGGAGGAGTGGGACACCAAGCACAAGCTCGCGATCGAGCGGGAGATGCTGGGTCTCTACGTCTCCGGGCACCCGCTGGCCGGCGTCGAACACGCCATCGCCGCGCACACCGACACCTCGATCACGTCGCTGCTGGAAGGCAACATCTCCGACGGTGCCCAGATCACCATCGGCGGCATCATCTCGTCGGTGACGCGCCGGGTGAACAAGAAGGGGGAGCCGTGGGCCGCGGTCACCCTCGAGGACATGGTCGGTGGCGTCGAGGTCTACTTCTTCCCGCGCGCGTACGTGGCGTACGGGATGGACATCGTGGCCGACAACATCGTGCTGATCAAGGCCCGGGTCAACCTGCGTGAGGACAGCATGATGATCAGCGCCAACGACCTGGCCGTTCCCGATCTGGAGACCGCGGGAGCCACCAAACCGGTCGCACTGACACTGTCCGCGCGACTCTGCACCCCTGATCGGGTCCAGGCGCTCAAGCAGGTACTCACGCGCCATCCGGGGATGGCGGACGTGCATGTGACGCTCGTCAGCGACAAACGACAGACGCAGCTCAAGCTGACCGAGTCCCTACGTGTGGCGCCGAGTTCGGCCTTGATGGGCGACCTGAAAGCGCTGCTGGGACCGAGCTGCCTGGGCTGACCTGCTGGTCGAGCCGTGTTCTGCTGGTGAAGCCGCTCCCTGCTGGTTGAGCCGGTAGCGAGCGCTGGCGGCGAGGCGTGTCCTGCTGGTTGAGCCAGAGGAGCGCTGGCGGCGAGGCGTGTCCTGCTGGTTGAGCCGGTAGCGAGCGAAGCGAGCCACCGCGTCGAAACCGCCCGACCAGAACACCGACAGGGTCCCCGTCACCAGGATTTCGGTCCACCGAACATTTCTCTTCGCTGTGGCGCTATACTCGACGCCACGTCCAGTAGCGCCCAGCCGTAGAGGGGAGTGTTCGCAGATGACCACGATGATCGGCATCAACGTGCACCGTCCGGTTCGGCGCGCGCCGCGCACGATCGACGTCTTCGGCATCGAGTGGCCCGCCCACAAGGCTCACGCCGTCCTCGCCGGCATCGCCACCGCCGTCGTGACCCTGCTGATCCTCGGATCGTTACAGGCCACTGCGTGGGCGACGGCGGTGGCAGTCCTCGCGGTGTGGTGGGGCGAGCGCTACCTGGCGGGGAATGCGGCGGTCGCGCCCCGATCGAATCCGCCCGGGATCTCGTAGATCCGTCCGTCGAATCCGGCCCGGTACAGGCGCCCGGCGGAGAACCCGCGGTCGCCGCGACCGTACGAGAGAACGCTCGAGGTCGACAGACCGGTCGCCAGCACGCAGTGACGTCCGGGAGAGGTGATCCGGACGATCTCGCCGGTCGCGTTGAACGGCACGACCGGCCGGTCCCGGGAATCGAGGGTCAGCCCATCGGGAGTCGACGGTGTACCGACGCCGAGCAGACTCTGCACGTTCCGCGGGTCGGCGGTGGAGATCCGGCTGACGCCCGGGTTCACGAATGTCCGCGAGACGTAGAGCCAACGGTCGTCGCGGCTCAGGACCGCGCCGTTGGCGCTCGGCAGGGCGCCCCACGCGGCGTTCACGGCACCGCCGGGTGAGACGCGTCCGATGAGGTTGCCGAAATCATTGGTGGCGTAGACGTTTCCACGCGCGGACACATCCATCCCGTTCGCCGCGGACAGGCCGGTCACCCACGGACGGAATGCGCGTGTGTTGACGTCCAGACGGCCGATGGACGCGTGCCGCAGCGCATCGCCGACGAACACGCGCGGATCGGCGCCGTACCCGACGAGCAGGGTCCCGTCGGGCGTCCAGGCGAGTGCACCCGCCCCGCTCCCACCGGGCACGCGGGCGATCGGCACCGCCGGTGCACCCGGCCCGGACAGCCGATACACGCGCCCCGAGACGAGATCGGTGGTGTAGAGGCGTCCACTGGCGTCGACCGTCAGGCCTTCGAGTGCGGCACCCGGCACGACGCCGACGAGCCGTGCGGGAGCGGCTCCCGGACAGAGCGGCGCGGCCGAGGCGGGGGCGGGGCCGACGGCGGTGGCGAGACCGAGCGCCACGGCGGCGGCCGATGCGCCGGCGGCGATCCGGGTGAGGCGAGAGGTGCGCCGGCGCCGGCGCCGGGATGGGTGGCGAGATGTCATGACTGCTCCCTGGTCAGGTGGCGGGCCGTGCTGCTGCCGTGATCTCGCCCGGTCTTGCGCACGGGTGCGGGGCGACGAGTGGCTCCGCGGGTATACCCACCCGTCCGTCAGGGCAACCCCGGCACCCACCCGCCGTGTCGGAATCGGTGCACCCGGACGGTCCGAACGATCCTGCGCAGTGAGAACATGGCAGTCGTGAGTACGCACCACGTCCCCGTTCACCAGCACGGTCCGGCACTGACCCTCGACGCCATCGAGTCGGCGTCGACGCGAATCGCCGACGCGGTGGCGCGTACCCCGCTCGAGGCCTGCCCGCGACTGTCGACGTCGGGCGCGCAGATCTACCTCAAGCGCGAGGACCTGCAGACCGTCCGCTCCTACAAGATCCGCGGCGCCTACAACGTGATGGCGCAGCTCTCGGCCGACGAACTGTCCCGAGGTGTGGTCGCGGCCAGTGCCGGAAACCACGCGCAGGGAGTCGCATTCGCGTGCCGGAGCATGAAGGTGCCGGGACGGATCTACGTCCCGACCACCACCCCGAAACAGAAGCGCGACCGGATCGCCTGGCACGGCGGTGAATTCGTCGAGCTGAAAGCGATCGGGGACACCTACGATGCGGCCGCTGCCGCCGCACAGGCCGATGTGATGCGCACCGGGTCCGCGTGGATCCATGCCTTCGACGACCCGCGGACCGCGGCCGGTCAGGGAACCATCGCACGCGAGATCGTCGAGCAGCTCGGCCGGATGCCCGACGTCGTCGTCGCACCGGTCGGCGGCGGCGGCTGCCTGGCCGGCATGGCGACCTACCTGCGTGGGCTCTCCGCCGAGGTGGCGATCGTCGGCGTCGAACCGACCGGCGCCGTGTCACTGAGCGCGGCGCTCGTCAACGGCGGGCCGGTCACCCTCGACGACATCGACCCCTTCGTCGACGGCGCGGCGGTGAAGCGGATCGGCACCATCGGACACCGGGTGATGTCCGAGCTCGGCGCGAGCGTCAGCGATCATCCGGTCCTGGCGAGCATCTCGGCGAACCCGGCCGTCCGGGTCATCCCCGACGGCCCGGTGTCGCCGACCCCGGGCTCCGCCCACATCACACATGTGGACGAGGGCGCCATCTGCTCGGCGATGCTGGAGCTGTACCAGAACGAGGGCATCATCGCCGAACCCGCGGGAGCGCTGGCGGTCGCTGCACTCGACAAGCTGCGGCTGCCCGCCGACGCGGTCGTCGTATGTCTGGTGTCCGGCGGCAACAACGACGTGTCCCGCTACGGCGAGATCATCGAACGCTCGCTGGTGCACCGGGGCCTCAAGCACTACTTCCTGGTCGACTTCCCTCAGGAGCCGGGTGCGCTGCGCCGTTTCCTCGACGAGGTCCTGGGACCGGATGACGACATCACGCTGTTCGAGTACGTCAAGCGCAACAACCGCGAGACCGGTGCCGCACTGGTCGGTGTCGAACTCGGCACCCCGGATGACCTGGGCGATCTGATGGACCGGATGTCGCGTTCCCGCCTGCACTGCGAACGCCTCGAGCCGGGGTCGCCGGCCTACGAGTACCTGACCTGATCGTTTATGGCCGGGACCCGCCCGGCGCGGCTTCGGGCTATGAATCGCGCCGGACGCCGACGATCACGTTGTGTCCGGGTGACACTCCGTCGTCCGGTTGCTCCCAGGCCAGCCGGACGTCGAGTGGCCAGGGGAGTGTCACGGACGCGCCGCCGGGGACGCACACCACCGACCAGTCGGCGCGATGCATCGCGAACCACCCTGCCGCCTCGTCGAATTCGGCGTCGACCGAGGCGAATGCCGGATCATGGAGGGCCGGTTCGGCTTTCCGTAATGCGATCAGTGACCGGTAGAAGTCGAGCACCCGCGCGTGGTCGGTACGGGTGAGCTCCGACCAGTCCAGCTTCGACCGTTCGAAGGTCTCCGGGTCCTGCGGGTCGGGCACGTCCTCACTGTCCCACCCGTGTTCGGCGAACTCCGCCTTCCGGCCCTGCGCGGTCGCCCGGCCCAGCTCCGGTTCGGGGTGCGAGGTGAAGAACTGGAAAGGCGTTGCCGCGCCCCATTCCTCGCCCATGAACAGCATCGGGGTGTAGGGGGACAACAGGACCAGGGCGGCCTTGATGGCGAGTTGCCCGCCGTCCAGGTAGGCACTCGGCCGGTCACCGATCGCCCGGTTGCCCACCTGGTCGTGGGTGCACGTGTAGGCCAGCAACGACGACGCGGGCACGAGGTCGGTCGGGATCGGCCGGCCGTGGCAGCGGCGCCGGAACGACGAGTAGGTGCCGTCGTGGAAGAACCCACCGGTCAGGACCTTCGCGAGGCAGCCGAAGCTGCCGAAATCGGCGTAGTAGCCCTGTCGCTCGCCGGAGACGAGCGTGTGGACGGCGTGGTGGATGTCGTCGTCCCACTGGGCCGCCAGCCCGAGACCGCCGCGAGATCGCGGCATGATCATCCGGGGGTCGTTGAGATCGCTCTCCGCGATGAGTGACAGCGGGCGCCCGAGCTCGGCCGAGAGGGCGTCGGTCGCCGCGGCGAGTTCTTCGAGGATGTGGACCGCACGATGGTCGGCGAGGGCGTGGACGGCGTCGAGACGCAGTCCGTCGATGTGGAATTCGGTGAACCAGCGTAGGGCGGTGCCGGCGATGAAAGCGCGCACCTCGTCGGAATCGGGTCCCGACAGGTTCACCGACGACCCCCACGACGTCGTGCCCTCACTGAGATACGGTCCGAAGTCCGGCAGATAGTTGCCGGACGGTCCCAGGTGGTTGTAGACGACGTCGAGGACGACGCCGAGTCCCTTGGCGTGACAGGCGTCGACGAAGCGGGCGAGTGCGGCCGGGCCGCCGTAGGTCTCGTGCACCGCGTACCAGCCGACGCCGTCGTACCCCCAGTTGTGGGTGCCGTTGAATGCGTTCACCGGCATCAGCTCGACCAGATCGACGCCGAGGGTGACGAGGTGGTCGAGCCGTTCGATCGCGGAGTCGAGAGTGCCTGCGGGGGTGAAGTTCCCGAGGTGCAGTTCGTAGATCACGGCCCCGTGCGCGTCGCGGCCGGCCCAGTCGTCGTCGGTCCACCGGCTCTCGTCGACGCCGAAGAGTGCGGACAATTCGTGGACCCCGTCGGGCTGGCGGACGGAACGCGGGTCGGGCCGGGCCGGGCCGTCATCCAGCGAGAACCCGTAGCGCAGGTCCGGGCCGGTCTCGATCGCGTTGTCCGACGGGACCTGCCACCACCCGCCGGCGCCGGCGGACATCGGCACCGACCGGGTGGGGGAGCCGGGACCGCCGGATCGTACGACGAGGTCCACCTTCCCGGCCTCGGGCGCCCACACCCGGATCTCGTTCACCGAGCGTGGCGGGTGGTAAGGGCCCACATTGGAACGAAGTGGTAGGTATTGTTCCCGTTGGTCGACTGACCAAGTTTTGGTGCTCTGGTCATCAGTCGCGGACGTCGTCGGGGAATTCCTCACATCATGCAAGGTATGTCGGGGCTCTCGAAGGCGCATCGCGCGATACTGTGAGGCCGATCACAATCGCCGGACGAAAGCGGGGTATATTACGGCGACGCTCATGTCCAAGGGGGCACCTCGAGCAGATCAGCCGAGCCGATGCGCACGAGTTGGCGCATCACGTGCTCGGCGACCTGACGGCCGGTGAACGGGTGAGCCGAGACGCAAGGGTAGGGATTGAGCACAGACGCAGTCACCTCGGACGACGAGGAGGTCGGTCGGAAGAGACCGAATGCGGTTCGGGCGTGGTTCGACAAGCATGTCGTCGCGTCCTTCGACACCTTCGGACGCCAGCTGGGCATGTTCGTCGAGGTGTTCCGCACGCTCTTCGTCGACCTCGCCAAGCGGCGGTTCCCGTTCGGTGAGTTCATCCGCCAGTGCGCTTTCATGGCGACCACGTCGGTGTTCCCGACCCTCCTCGTCGCCATCCCGATCGGCGTCATCGTCTCGATCCAGGTGTCCAACATCGCCGGCCAGGTCGGCGCCACGTCGTTCTCCGGTGCCGCCACCGGTCTCGGCGTGATCCGGCAGGGCGCACCCCTGGTCACCTCGTTGCTCCTCGCGGGCGCGGTCGGCTCGGCCATCGCCGCCGATCTGGGTTCGCGCACCATCCGCGACGAGATCGACGCCATGAAGGTGATGGGCGTCAACCCCATCGAGCGGCTGATCTCGCCGCGACTCCTCGCCACCATGGTGGTCAGCTTCCTGCTCTGCGGCTTCGTGTGCTTCGTCGGTTTCATCACCGGCTACGTCTTCAACGTGTACTTCCAGGGCGGTACGCCAGGCAGTTACACGGGCACTTTCGCATCGTTCGCGACGACCGCGGACCTGATGTTCGCGTTGGCGAAAGCGGTCATATTCGGCGCGATCGTGGCGATCGTCGCCTGCGATCGCGGCCTCTCGACGAAGGGCGGTCCCGCCGGTGTCGCGAACTCGGTGAATGCTGCGGTGGTCAACTCGGTTCTGCTCCTGTTCACCGTGAACGTGATCCTCACGCAGTTGTTCGCGATCCTCTTCCCGTCGAAGGTGGTGTGAGATGACCGCGTCACGGTATGTGCCACCCGCGCTCAGGCCCGTGGAGGCCGCCAAAGCCGTCTATCGGGGGCCGCGCGACGCGCTCGCGGCGATGGGTCACCTCATCACCTTCCTGGTCCGGTCCATCGGTGCCGTCCCGCTGGCCTTCCGGCACTACAGCAAAGAGGTCTGGCGGCTGCTCGCCGACGTCGCGTGGGGCAACGGCGCCATCGTCGTGGGCGGCGGCACGGTCGGTGTCATGGTGATCCTCGGGATCATGGGCGGTGCGACCGTGGGGATCGAGGGCTACACCGCGCTGAACCTGCTCGGCATGTCGCCGGTGACCGGCGGACTGTCGGCGTTCGCGACGACGCGTGAGATCGCCCCGCTCCTCGCGGCCACGGCGTTCACCGCGCAGTCGGGCTGCCGCTTCACCGCACAGCTCGGTTCGATGCGCATCGCCGAGGAGATCGACGCCCTCGAGGCGATCGCGATCCGGCCGCTGCCGTACCTGGTCACCACCCGCATGCTGGCCGCGGTGCTCGCGATCATCCCGCTGTACTCGGTGTCGCTGGCCGCCAACTACCTTGCGTGCCAGTTCATGTTCATGGTCCAGAGCGGCCAGGGCGAGGGCACCTACCTGTACTACTTCAACCAGTTCATCGTGTCGTGGGACATGGTGTTCTCGTTCATCAAGGTGATCGTCTTCGTGCTGCTGACGACGTTCATCCAGTGCTACTACGGATACTTCGCCTCTGGGGGGCCCGAAGGTGTGGGAGTTGCTGCCGGACATGCCATCCGACTCGCGATCATCGTCATCGTGTTCGCGAATCTGATCATGACCCTCGTGTTCTGGGGCACCTCGCCCGGAATCAAGATCTCGGGCTGAGGGGGAGCCGGTGAACATCGCGACCGATGGGCGCAACCCATCGCTGCTGCAGTACGTGCTGCGGGGCGTCGCCTTCCTGCTGGTCCTGCTGGTGATCTTCGTGCTGCTGTTCATGCGGTACCAGGGCACATTCAGCAAGACGGTGGCCGTGACCGCCGACCTCGTCGATGTCGGTGACGGTCTGACGTCGGGTGCCGACGTCCGGTACAACGGGCTCATCGTCGGCTCGGTGAAGTCGATCTCGGTCGCCGACACCGGCGAGACCGACGCGACGAAGGTGATCAAGAAGGTCGAGATCGACATCGTGCCCGCGCAGGCCGAGGGCATCCCGGCATCGGTGACCGCGCGGACCGTGCCGTCGAACCTGTTCGGCGTCAACTCGGTCGAACTGGTGCGGCCCGCCGAACCGGGCACCGAGCGGCTGTCGTCGGGCGATTCCGTCCCCGCCGACAAGTCTCTCGAGACGATCAAACTGCAGGACGCGCAGAACGAGTTGAGTGCCATCCTCGACGCGGTGCCGCCGGAGGAACTCGCCCAGGTGCTCGGTGTCATCGCCGACGCCCTCAAGGGCGGCGGTTCGGTGTTCGGTTCGTTCGTCGGCGTGCTGCGCAACTACTTCGACTCGATCAACGCGCAGTTCCCGCCGGGTGCACCCCCGGGGTTCGACAACTTCGACGCCGCGATCAGCGGCCTCGCGGAGTCCGCGCCGGAACTGCTCGACACCCTGGGGCGCAGCGTGATACCGGCGGTGACGCTCGCCGAGAAGCAGCGCGACCTCGCAGCACTGCTCTCCGGCAGCCAGGGACTGCTCGACCAGACGCAGCTGATGTTCGCCCGCAACGGAAACGGCGGTCAGCGACTCGTCACCGACCTCAACCGCATGCTCGGTGCCACCGTCCTCGAACCGAACTCGCTGCCGCAGGCGGTCATCGCGCTCAACAACCTGGCCGCCCGGGTGCTCACGGTCTTCACCGGGACCAACGGACACGTCAAGCTCAACCTCGGTGTGAGCTTCGGTGCGTTCGTGCGCTACACCCGGCAGAACTGCCCGGTCTACAACGGCGGCCCGTACGGGACCTTGCGCGGCCCGGGATGTGTCGGGCCGGGAACCGGTACCGGACCGACGATGTCGGGTCCGCTGCAGATCTACCCGTCCGACGGCATGCGCAAGAACCGGCCGGTGGGCATGGTGACCACCGACTCCGACAACAAGACCCTCGGTGCGGTGCTGCGCCGGGAGCCGTCGGCCGCCGACACGGTCATGCTCGGACCGCTGGTCCAGTCGATCGACGCGCGTGATGCTGCCACCGACCACGGAGGGGGACGATGAGCGCGGCCTCGGATTCGATCCGAAAACCGTTGATCGGCTTCCCGATCTTCGCCATCGCCGCGTTGCTCGTGTCGTATGTGATCTTCTCGACCCTGGAACGATCGGTGTCGGGATCGACGAACAAGTACACGACGTTCTTCACCGACGCCTCGGGTCTCTCCAGCGGCGACGACGTCCGGATGGCCGGTGTCCGCGTCGGCCGCGTCGACAAGATCGAACTCGACAACGGCCGCGCCCGAGTCGAATTCGAGGTGCAGAACGACCAGCAGGTCTACACCAACACCCGTGCCGCGATCCGCTACCAGAACCTCATCGGTCAGCGGTACCTCAACCTGACGCTGGTGGAGGGCCGGGACAGCAAGCCGTTGTCGCCCGGGTCGACACTGGAGTTGCCGTCCGAGGACTCCTTCGACGTCACCAAGCTGCTCGCCGGGTTCCAGCCGGTGTTCGAGACACTCGACGCCGAGCAGGTCAACGCACTCTCGCAGGGTCTTCTCGAGGCCTTCCAGGGCAATTCGGTCTCGCTGAGCTACACGGTCGCCGAGGTGGGCAGGCTCGCCGAGGACACCGCCAACCGCGACATCGTGATCGGCGCGATCATCAACAACCTGAGCACCGTGATGCGTGACCTGTCCCGCCAGGGCGGTCAGCTCGGCACGGTCATCGGGTCGATGTCCGATCTGATCGCGAACCTCAACTCGAACTCGGCGGCGTTCGGCAGTGCGGTCTCCGACATCGGACGCACCGCAAGCGGTTTCGCCGACGTCCTGAGCCGCAGCCGGGACAGCCTCGCCGCCGCCGCGACCGACGGACGGATCGCCACCAAGACGCTCATCCAGAACGGCTCCAAGCTCGACCGGATGGCCGTCGACGCGCCGGTCTTCCTCGGTCACTTCCCGCTGGTACTCGGAGAGGGTGCGTACCTGAACATCTATGCCTGTGACCTCGACGTCGCGATCGGTGACGTCCTGCTGCCGCCGGGGATCTTCAACAAGATCGGTGGCACGAATCATTCGGTGGTGTGCCGATGAACTGGTTCCGTAAGAACTTCCGCAGCAACACCCGGATCTGGTACGGCGTGATCGGCGCGGTCGTCATCGTCGCCCTCCTGCTGGGCGTGACGGCACTGGCGGGCGCGCATCTCGGCAAGAAGACGCTCACCGCGGACTTCGCCCAGGCCGGCGGAATCCGGCCCGGGGACAAAGTGCGGGTGGCCGGCATCGACGTCGGTGAGGTCACCGAGACCGAACTCGCCGGGAACCACGTCGCGCTGACGATGAAGGTCGACACCGACGTGCGGGTGACGTCGAACGGTATGGCCGAGATCAAGATGTCGACGCTGCTGGGTCAGCGCTACGTCGATGTGTCGCTGGGCGATTCGCCCGAGGAGGCACCCGACGGTCACATCGAGCGGACCGCGGTGCCCTACGACCTCAACCGCACCATCGAGGAGGGGGCGCCGATCCTGACCGGCGTCGACGACAAGACCCTCTCGCAGAGCATCCGCACCCTCAACCGTCAGCTCGCCGGTGTTCCCGCGATCACCGAACCGACATTCGAGGCCCTGACGCAGATGTCCGAGGTGATCACCAACCGCAAGGACCAGATCAACCAGCTGATCGCCGACACCAAGACGATCACCATCATCGTCAACGACAATCAGGCGCAGCTCGCGGTGATCGTCGGCCAGGGTCGCGACCTGACCCAGAAGATCGTGGCCCGTGAGGAATTGATCACCCGCCTGCTCGACGGCATCGCCGAACTGACCGAACAGGCCAGTGCGGTGGCGGGTGAGAACGCCAACCAGTTCGCCCCGATCATGGCGAACCTCAACACGATCACGCAGGGTCTCGAGAAGAACCGCAACAACCTGCGCAAGCTGCTGGAGATCCTGCCCGTGACGGCTCGACTGACCAACAACGTCATCGGCGACGGGCCGTACGTGAACGGCTACCTGCCCTGGGGCATCTTCCCCGACAACTGGTTGTGCCTGGCCCGGGTGGTGGACGGATGCTGAACCCGCAGAGACTGCGTCGTTCGACGCTCCTCGTGTGCGTCTCCCTGCTCGGCATCCTGGGGCTGTCGGGATGTTCGATGATCCCGGGAAGCTGGAAGGCCGCATTCGGGCAGGCGATCGAGGTCACCGCGTACTTCGACAACGTCGCCGGCCTCTACGTCAGCAACGACGTCGCGGTGCTCGGCATGCCGGTCGGTCAGGTGACCGCGGTGGAGCCGCAGGGTGACCGGGTCAAGGTCACCATGACCATCGACAACGACGTGCCGGTGCCCGCCGACGCCACGGCCGCCATCGTCAACACCTCCATCGTGACCACGCGCCACGTCGAGCTCACCCCCGCCTACGAGGGCGGACCCAGGCTGGAGGACGGTTCGGTGCTGAAGGAGACCAAGGCCCCGGTGTCCGTCGGGGAACTGTTCGACGCCATCGACGGTCTCGTCGTGTCCCTGAAGGGCGAGGGCCCGGGCTCCGGCCCGCTCGCGGACATGATCGACATCACCTCGGGGATCGCCACCGGCAACGGCGAGGAGATCCGCGCCGCCCTCGACCAGCTGGGCCAGGCGTCGAACGTGGTGTCGGGCAACAGCGATGCACTCGTCGACATCATCGAGACCATCGAGGGACTCACCACCACGCTGGTGAAGAACTACCCGAAGATGACCGCCTTCTCGAAGTCGGTCAACGAGGTGTCCGAGCTGCTCGGCAGCCAGTCACCCGGTCTCGTCGCCACGCTGCGCAACCTCAACCAGACCCTGCAGAACACCACGGCCTTCCTGCAGAACAACACCAACACGATCTCGGTCTCCTTCGACCGGCTCGCCGCGCTGACCGCGAACCTGAGCGACTACTCACGGCAGGTGGTGGAGACCATCGACGTCGGTCCGCTGCTCTTCCAGAACCTTGGCAACTCGATCTCCGCCGAGCAGGGCACCTGGCGCGCCCAGGTCCTGCTGGACAAGTCGCTCGTCGACAACGAGCTGCTCGCCGAGTTCTGTGAGGCGATCAACCTGCAGAAAGACGGCTGCCGCACCGGCAAGCTGAAGGACTTCGGTCCGGACATGGGCATCTACTCCGCGATGCTGGAGCTGACGAAATGAGAGCGGTGACAAGCGCTTCCCTGGGTCGCACGGTCGCTGAACCGGCACGACGCCGCTCCCGCATGCGACGCGGCGCGGTGACGGCGTTGCTCCTCAGCGCGCTGATGGGGCTCACCGGTTGTGGGGTGCTGCCCGGGCTGACCGTCGAGCAGATCCCGCTGCCGGCCCCCGGTGGCATCGGCGACTCCATCAGGCTGACGGCGAATTTCGACAACGCCCTGAACCTGCCGACGCGCGCGAAGGTGAAGCTCAACGGCACCGACGTGGGGCAGGTCGACACCATCGTCGCCAAGGACTACTCCGCGATCGTCACGATGGACGTCAGCAAGAAGACCAAGCTGCCCGTGGGCACGGGCGCCGAACTCCGACAGGCGACGCCGCTCGGAGACGTGTTCGTGGCCCTGCTGCCGCCGCCCAACGCGCCGAAGGGTTTCATGGTCGACGGGGACACCCTGACCGGACCCACCTCCGCGGCGGCGACGGTCGAGGACCTGCTCATCAGCATGAGCGGTGTGGTGGACAGCGGCTCGCTGAACTCGCTCACGGTCATCCTGACCGAACTGAGTGCCGCGGTCGCGACCAACCCGTCGGACCTCAACGGCGCGATCCGCGGACTGACGACCGGTATTCGCAAGCTCAACCAGAGTTCGGCGCAGGTCGACCGGTCACTGGCGAACACCCGGATCCTGACCGGACAACTGGCCGACGGTCGTGCCCAGATCATGGCGTCGATCAACAAGCTCGGCCCCGCCCTCGAGTCGCTGAACGGTCAGATCGGCTCGATCCTGACCGCGCTGGACAAGACCCAGCAGGTGACCTCGGCGACCAATGACTTCCTGCGTACCGACCAGGACAATTTCGTCGAGATGCTCGGTCATCTGTCGACCGTCCTGGCCGGTCTGCGACAGGCGGCGGGTCCGCTCGGTTCGCTGGCCGACAATCTGCACACGTTGACCCCCAAGTGGATCAAGTCCACACCGGGTAGCGCGGCCGCGGTGTCGTCGAAGGTCTACTGGCTCAACCCGGGCGTCGGGTTCGATTCGGCGAGCAGGCTTCCCGAGCTCGAGGACATCGACTCGGGCTCGGCAGCGCTCCAGCAGACCCTCACCCGGTTGCTGGCCCGACTCACCGGAACCAAGGGGTGCTGCGGATGAGCGGCGTATTCGGTTTCCTGCGTAGAAATTCGGTGCTCGTCGGGAACATCGGGCTCGTGCTGGTCATGGTCGTCGGACTCGGTTACCTGGCGCTCGGCACGTTGCGGTGGGAACCGTTCGCGGACAAGTACAAGCTGACCGTCGAGTTCCCGATCTCCGGTGGTCTGCAGGAGACCTCGGGTGTGACGCTGCGCGGTGCGCGTATCGGCGAGGTCGACACCATCCGCGTGGAACCGGATTCGGTGACGGTGAAGGTGACGGTCGACGACCGGTACAAGATCAACCGCGACAGCACCGTTGCGGCGCTGGGGTTGTCGGCGGCGGGCGAGCAGTACGTCGACTTCCAGCCGACCACCTCCGAGGGGCCGTACCTGAAGGACGGCGACGTGATCAAGGCCGGCCAGACCAAGGTCACCGTGCCGTTCTCCGACCTTCTCGAGTCCTCCCTGGATCTCATCCAGCAGATCGATCCGGCCGAACTCCGCTCGGCGGTGGACAATCTGAAGGTCGCGCTGTATTCCGAGGACGGCTCCAACGATCTGGAAGTGCTGTTCGACTCGGGCGGCACGATCTTCGCGCGGCTGTACACCGCATTGCCCGAGACCACGAGGCTGATCCAGAACGCGGGCACCATCTTCAAGACGACCGCCGACATCCAGCCCGACTTCGGGAACACGGTGTCGTCGCTGAGCGACCTGATCAACAACGCCGCCGCCTCCGACAGGGAACTGCGCACCCTGCTCGATCGCGACCCGTCGCAGATGACCAGCCTCGCCGGTTCGATCAATCAGCTCACCGATCCGGTGACCGACGTGATGAAGCAGTTCCTCGACATCGCCGAGCAGGGCGCGCTGCGAGCACCGGCTCTGGCGACGCTGATGCCGTCGATCCGGGACGCGAGCATCAAGAGCCTCACCATGTTCCACGACGGCGCGTGGTGGACTTTCGGTTCGGTGTATCCGCGGCCGAGCTGCAGCTACCCGGTCACCCCGCGTCGGCCGACCAAGGTCCTCGAGCTGACCATCCCGACCAATCTGTACTGTGTGACCGAGGATCCGAACCAGCAGATCCGTGGCTCGGCCAACGCACCACGACCGCCGGGCGACGACACTGCCGGGCCGCCACCGCGTTACGACCCGAATGCCCGCACAGTGCCGCTCGACAAATGACGCCCAGACAAGTTGCGTGACCTGTAGATGACAGACCGTGAGAAGCCAGATCTCGACAAGAACACCGACGTGACCGCGGACAGCGCCACCGGCGAGGAGAGCGGCACAGACGAACTCGGCGCCGGAGGATCGGGAGCCGAGGAGAAGACGACCGCAGCGCGGCAGGCCACGGACGCTGCCACGACCCCGCGCGGAAAGTCGGCTCGTCGCACCGGTTCCGGAGCGGCGGTCAGCGAGCCCGATCCCGAGCCCGGCCCCGCGGCCGCCGGCAAGAAGGAGTTCTCGCTGACGGTCACCGCGAGCGGGATCAAGCGCGCATTCGGTGCGTTGGCGATCGTCGCGCTGATCGTGGCCGGCGTGTTCCTCGGCTGGCGGACCTACACGCTGCAGAGCGAGGCGAATGCCTTCGCCGACGCAAAGACCGCGTCGGCGGATTTCGTCACCAAGCTGGTGACGACCCTCAACGCAGACAATGCGGGCAACTCCAAGGAACTACTCGGTCCGCTGTCGACCGGTGAGCTGCGTCAGCGTCTCGAGCAGGAGCGCGCGGACACCGAGCAGAACGTCGAGTCGCTCAAGATCGAGGTCTCGTCGAAGATCAGTGTCGTCGCGGTCGAGACCGTGGACACCGACACCGCCAAGACGGTCGTGATGGCGGAGGTGACCGGACGCAGCGTCAAACTGCCCTCCGGGGGAACCAGTCTCATGGTGTTCCGGCTCGATCTGAGCAAGGAGGACGGCACGTGGCTGGTCTCGAAGGTCGACGGTCCGCCCGGTAGCCCGAGCGGTCAGATCGACCCCTCGCAGTCGTTGCCGGGGGCCGGTGGGGCACCCGCACCTGCGCCGAGTCCCGCGCCGGCGCCCGCCCCCGCCGGCTGACCGACCGCGGATTCCGCTCCAGCCGCGCGGGAACTCAGTCCCGGACGAGGATCGCGACCGAATGGTCGGCCCTGGCCATGGCCAGGTCGACGGTCTCGTCGTAGACCTTCCCGGTGCGGACATCGCGCCAGCGCACCCCCGAGGGCAGTCCGATGACGGTGTCGATCGCCGCCTCGGGGTCGAGGCTGTGCGTGAACCGTGCGGTGATCACGACGACCTCGGCGACCTCGCGGGAACCGCGGGTGAATGCGACGGTGCGGTCGGAGGCCGGACCGTCGGCGGGAAGGCGGTCATAGGTGCTCGTGGCGCCGAACGCGTCCTGGTATCGGGCACGGACACCGAGCGCGGTCCGTACCAGCTCGGCCTTCGGGTGATCCAGGGATCGACCGAAGTCCACGGGCCGCCGGTTGTCGGGGTCGACAAGCGAGTCCTCCCACCACTCGGTGCCCTGATAGATGTCCGGGACGCCGGGACCGAGTAGAGCTATCGCCTTGCGCGCGAGGCTTTCCTGCCGCCAGGCGGATTCGGTCCGGGCGACGAGTTCACTGACCGCGCTCGCGATCGGTTCGGTGGTGACCTGGGTGATCCACCGTTCGATCGCGGCTTCGAAGTCCTCGTCGACCTCGGTCCAGGTGGTACGAAGACCGGCTTCACGGGCAGCCTTGCGGGCGTAATCGACGATGCGGGTACGCAACTCGTCGGTGACCACCCCGTCGGCGGGTTCTGCGCCGGGCCGGGACCCGGCGGCCGGCCACACCCCGAAGATGTTCTGCAGCAGGAAATAGCACGTCAGGTTGTCCGGGACGTCCGTGCCCAGCCAGACGCGTTCGATGAGCAGGGACCACCGCTCGGGCACCTGGGCGAGGAGGGCGATACGAGCGCGGACGTCCTCACCGCGTTTGGTGTCGTGGGTCGACGTCGCGGTCATCGCGAGCGGCCAGCGGCGGGACCGATCGATGTTGTGGTCGTGGAAAGCGTTGAGCGACACCGACGGGTTCGCCGGATCGCCGCCGACCTCCTGCGCCGACACCAGGCGCGCGGTGCGGTAGAAAAGGCTGTCCTCGACGCTCTTCGCGGTCACCGCACCGCAGGTCTGCGCCAGGCGTGAGGTGGCCGCGCCCGGACTGCGTGTCGCCCGCACGATCGTGTCGAGCGCTCGTGTCAGCGAGGGCTTCTCGGTCGCGATCCGTACGGCTGTGATCTCCAGTCGCGGCCGTAGCGACGGATAGTCCGCCCGGTAGACGCCGAGGGAGGCGATCAGCTCGGCGCACGCCTCGGCGATGGCGTCGGCGTCGGCGGCGGGGTCGGAGTGGGTGATCGCGCGGACGAGTCGACGGAGTTCGGTGGGGAAGGATTCGCGCAGAGTCGTCAGCTTGCGCTGGTGTTCCACCGATGCCATCCACTGCGCATCGCCGGTGTCACCGGTGAGGTGCTCGTTGAGTTCGGTGAGCTGGACGACGCCCGACGGGGCGACGAACAGGGCGTCGATGACGCGCATCTGGTCGTAGCCGGTGGTGCCCTCGACGGGGAGCGTCGGTTCGAGGGGTTCGTCCGGAGCGAGGATCTTCTCGATGTAGAGCAGTCGGTCGTCGCCGACATCGGAGCGGAGTCGGTGGAGGTACTGCTGGGGGTCCCAGAGTCCGTCCGGATGGTCGACGCGGACACCGTCGATGAGGTCCTCGGCGAGGAGTTCGCGCAGCCACTCGTGCGTGGCGTCGTAGACCGCGGGGTCCTCCTGCCGAAGGCCCGCGAGCTCGTTGACGGTGAAGAAGCGGCGGTACCCGATCAGGCCGCTGTTCCACGGCACGAGCTTGTAGTGTTGTCGCGCATGGATTTCCGCGGGCGTGCCGTTCTCGGTGCCGGGTGCCACAGGGAAGGCGTGGTCGTAGTAGCGCAGGTTGCCCTGCTCGTCGATCTCGAGCGGACTCAGGTCACCGTCGGCGGCGACGACCGGGAGTGCGATCTTGCCGCCGGCGCCGTTGTCGTCGCTGAGGTCGATGTCGAAGAACGAGGCGTAGGGCGAACGGACGCCGTGACGCAACAGGTCAGCGAACCAGGGGTTGGCGAGCGCATCCGCCACGCCGGTGTGGTTGGGGACGATGTCGATGATGAGGCCGAGGCCGCGGTCGGTTGCGGCCCTGCGGAGCGCACGCAGACCGTCGACACCGCCGAGGAGGTCGGACACGGCCGGTGGCGGGAGCCAGTCGTAGCCGTGGGTCGACCCGGCCGAGGCGGTTCCGATGGGGGAGAGGTAGACGTGACTGACCCCGAGCTCGACGAGATGGTCGAGCGTCTTCGCGACGTCGGCGAACCCGAAGTCGGCGTTGAGTTGGAAGCGGTAGGTGGCCCGAGGCGTCGGACGTGTGCTCATCGTGTCAGGACGTCTTCCGCAGGACGAGCACGGACCGGCCGCCGACCGTCACCGAATCACCGGACGCCGCAGTCAGATCCGAGTCGCCGGTCGGGTGGGTGGTGTCGAGTTCGCCGGACCATTCGAGCCCGTACTGCTCCGGCGGGAGGTGGAAGTCGATGGGCTCGTAGTGGGCGTTGAAGCAGATGAAGAACGAGTCGTCGACGACCCACTCGCCCCGTTCGTCCTTCTCGCCGAGTCCCTTGCCGTTGAGGAACACCGCGAGACTCTTCCCGAATCCGCTGTCCCAGTCCGCACTGGTCATCTCCACGCCGGCGGGGGTGAGCCATGCGATGTCGAGGGCCTGGTCGCCCCACCGGATCGGCTTGCCGCCGAAGAATCGGCGTCGACGGAACACCGGATGTGCGGTGCGCAGGGCGATGGCCTTGCGGGTGAACTCCAGCAGGTCGGCGTTCTCCTCGGCGAGTGACCAGTCCACCCAGGACAATTCGGAGTCCTGGCAGTACACGTTGTTGTTGCCCTGCTGGGTGCGGCCGATCTCGTCGCCGTGGGCCAGCATCGGTGTGCCCTGCGACAAGAACAGGGTCGCCAGGATGTTGCGCTGCTGCCGGGCGCGCAGCGCGTTGATCTCGGGGTCGTCGGTCGGACCCTCGACGCCGCAGTTCCAGGACCGGTTGTGGCTTTCGCCGTCGCGGTTGTCCTCGCCGTTGGCCATGTTGTGTTTCTCGTTGTACGACACCAGGTCGCGCAGCGTGAAGCCGTCGTGGGCGATCACGAAGTTGATGCTCGCCAGCGGTCGTCGGCCGGTCGCCTCGTAGAGATCCGACGACCCGGTGAGCCGGGACGCGAACTCGCCCAGCGTGGACGGCTCCCCGCGCCAGTAGTCGCGGACGGTGTCGCGGTACTTCCCGTTCCATTCGGTCCACAACGGCGGGAAGTTGCCGACCTGATAGCCGCCTTCGCCGATGTCCCACGGTTCGGCGATCAGCTTGACCTGGCTCACCACCGGATCCTGTTGCACCAGATCGAAGAACGCCGACAGACGGTCGACGTCGTGGAGTTCGCGGGCCAGCGTGGAGGCGAGGTCGAAGCGGAAACCGTCGACGTGCATCTCCAGGATCCAGTAGCGCAGGGAGTCCATGATGAGCTGCAGCGTGTGCGGATGCCGTCCGTTGAGGCTGTTCCCGGTCCCCGTGTAGTCCATGTACATCTCGGGGTCGTCGTCGACGAGTCGGTAGTAGGCCGCGTTGTCGATGCCGCGGAAGCTGATCGTCGGGCCGAGGTGGTTGCCCTCGGCGGTGTGGTTGTAGACCACGTCGAGGATGACCTCAATGTCCGCGTTGTGGAACTCCCGTACCATCGCCTTGAACTCGGTCACCGCACTCGCGGGCTGGTCGGGCGTCGAGGAGTACTCGATGTGCGGTGCCAGGAACCCGAAGGTGTTGTACCCCCAGTAGTTTCGCAGTCCCTTGTCGCGGAGGACGAAGTCCTGCATGAACTGGTGGACCGGCATCAGTTCGATCGCGGTGACACCCAACGACTTCAGGTGGTCGATGATCACCGGGTGGCAGAGACCGGCGTAGGTGCCGCGCAGATGCTCGGGCACCCCGGGATGGGTGGCGGTCATACCCTTGACGTGGGCCTCGTAGATGACCGTCTGGTGGTAGGGCCGGTTGGGCGACCGGTCGTTCTGCCAGTCGAAGTACGGGTTGATGACCACCGAGACCATCGTGTGTCCCAGCGAGTCGAGCGCGGGCATCGGGTTCTCGGGCGCGGGCTGGTTCTCCGGAAGTGGTTCCAGCACAGTCGCTTCTGGGGCCGGTGCGCCGTCGGCGCCGGAATCCTCAGCGTCGGAATCCTCAGCGCCGGAATCCTCAGCGCCGGAATCCTCAGCGCCGGAATCCTCCGTTCCCGAATCCTCGGCCCCCGAATCCTCTGCTCCGGTGTCCCCGGTGTCGGTGTCATCGGCTCCGGTGTCATCGGCTCCGGCGGCGTCCGCGTCCGACGCCTCGGGCGACTCCTCCGTGTCGTCGTGCGTCGGCAGGGGATAGGAGAAGAGCGAGGCGTCGCCGTCGAAGTCGCCGTGAAAAGCCTTGCCGTACGGGTCGAGAAGGAGTTTGCTCGGGTCACACCTCAGGCCGCGGGCGGGATCATAGGGGCCGTAGACGCGGAAACCGTAGAACTGTCCGGGCACCACATTCGGCAGATAGCAGTGCCAACAATAGCCGTCGACCTCTTCGAGGCGGATGCGCCGTTCTTTGCCCTCGCGGTCGATGAGGCACAGCTCGACGGCTTCGGCGACCTCGGAGAACAACGAGAAGTTCGTCCCCGCACCGTCGTAGGTCGCGCCGAGCGGGAACGGGGTGCCCGGCCAGACGGGGATCGGCGCGGGTTCGGGTTCGACGAGCGCGTCGGCCTGAACCGGATCCTCCGGCATGGGGACCGGCGGGGTGTCGGTCGTGCTCGGGTCCGGGTGTTCACCCGTGGTTGGCGAAGCGGTAGTGCCCACCTTCGGAGACGACGTCATGGGTCGACACTAGTCGTGTTGCGTCAGGCGGTCATCTCGGACAGGGCATCATCGGGCAAAGCGGTCACGTCCACCGTTCGCGTGTCCGCGGGTGGACCGCGATGCGGAAGACACAGGTCATGGAACCAGTGGGCCGGTCCACGGCAGTTGGGCCTCCATCTGCCGGCCGAGTTCGTCGGTGAGACTCCGGACATACGTCGCCGAGAGGTGATGGGGATCCTTGTACACGGTGATGTTGCCGACGATCGCCGGGCAGAAGTCGTCGGTGCAGATGCCGTTCGACATGTCCAGCGGGTGGAAGTCTCGGCGGGTGGCGGCGAGTTCGCGCGCCGGGTCCTCTGGAGCGAGGACGGCAGCGCGCCGCGAACCACAGCTCTCCGCGTCGCCGCCGTCGGCGAGGCAGATCGGGGTGTCGATGGTGCCCTTGCCGTTCTTCGGCCACGGGGTGTCCCGCATGCCGAGCACCGGGATGCCGGCGTCGAGGAAGCGATCGAAGATCGGGGAGTAGTCCGGCGGCATCCAGTCGCCGGGCTGGTAGTCGCGCGGACGCGTCGAATTGGTGAAGACGGCGTCGGGTTTCTCGGAGATCACCCGGTCGATGACCCGCTGGCCCCAGTCGTAGCACTCGGGATAGGGGACGCCGCGCTGCTTGGGGATCTTGTTGGTCGACAGCGGGCAACCCATCTTCAGATAGGTCTTGACCTTGAACCCGTTGCGCTTGCCGAGGGTGTCGAGCGCGGAGATCCACATCTCCGCGTGGGAACCGCCGGCCAGAGCGATCGTGCGGGTCGCATTCGGGTCGCCGTAGACGCCGACGTGGATCTCGTTGTCGGTGAAGTCGCTCATGTACCCGTCGGTCGAGGTCTCCGGGAAGTCCTGGATCACCTCCAGGGCCGACGGCTGCGGGTCGAGCGCGGGGACGGGCCACCCGTCGAGCAGTGCGCGCGCACCCGGGTACGACCGCGGGTCGAGATTCTTGGTGTCGACGACGATGTTGTCGACGTGGTTCTCCCACAGCTTAATACCGACGCCGGCCACGACGGTGCCGAGCAGCAGGATCGAGGTCACCACCGACGTGTAGGAGAGCCAGCGCGACCGGCCGTCGCGGGTGCCTCGAGTGAGGGCCGACCGGTCACCGCCGCGGAGCGGGTCCTCGATGTAGCGTTTCGTGAGCCAGGCCACACCGATCGAGAACCCGAGAATCCCGACGCCCTCGAGGAAGTTCGCGTGGTTCTTGTCACGCCAGGTGAGATAGAAGATCAGGAACGGCCAGTGCCACAGGTACAGCGAGTAGGCGATGGTTCCCAGCCACACCGGCCAGGTGCTCGCCAGTATCCGGTTGACCGCGGGCATCGTGTCCGGCGCCGCGTGACCGCCTCGCGCCGGCTTCTGCAGCGCGGTCGCGCCGGCCCAGATGATGAGCAGTGTCGCGCCGACCGGGACCAGCGCCATCGGACCCGGGTACTCGTCGACGCCGTCGATCCAGAAGCCGCAGGTGATGATCAGTGCCAGGGCCACGACGGTCGCGGCGTTGCGCACCCAGTTCGGCACCCGCAAACTCGGCAGCCAGATCGCCAGAAGGCCGCCGGCGAGCGGCTCCCAGAGCCGCGAGATCGTGGAGTAGTAGTTGTACGGCTGGTTGATGGCCATCCCACGATGTGCCCAGTAGAACGACCCCAGCGCGACCACGAACACCGCGGCGCCGACGAGGAACTTGATGACGCGAGAGTCGGCGAACGGACGCGCGAACCGGGCGGCGACTTTCAGGAACCCGGCGAAGGCCAGCGCGACGAGCAGGGTCAGAACGAAGAACTGTCCCTGCATCGACATCGACCAGATGTGCTGCAGCGGGCTGTTCGCCGAACTCGCGGCCAGGTAGTCCTGCGAATTCAACGCGAGATACCAGTTCTGGTAGTACAGCGCGCTCGCGACGACCTCCTGCCCGATGTTGGCCCAGCGCGTCTGCGGCAGGACCACGACGGTGAGGACGGTGACGGCCAGGAGCACGGTGACCAGCGCGGGCAGTAGGCGCTTCAGCAGTCGCTTCAGTCGCGGCCACGGGTTGAGGGTGTCGCGGAAGGTGACGTTCGGCTTCTGGACGTAGATCGCATGTCGCAGTAGTGAACCGAGGAAGAAGTACCCCGACAGGGTGAGGAAGACGTCGACGCCGCCGGAGACCTTGCCGAACCACACGTGAAAACAGGCCACGAGGGTGATCGCGATACCGCGCAGACCGTCGAGGTCGGTGCGGTAGGCAGGGGTCGTCGGCGTCGAGGGGGCCGACTCCGGCGCCACTACTCGGGTCGTCGATGCCACAGGGAAGTCTTTCGGGTCGGGGACGGGCGGTTCGGCCGCGTAGCAATCTACCCGTCGAACCTGTGATTTCTCGATTCGCACCGCCCGGGACGGTCGGTGGACTCGGTCACGGGTCGGGGGATCTCACCGACGCGCACGGGTGCGTGCCCCGTCGAGGATGATCGTCAGCCCGTCCACGAATTCGCCGTCGAAGTCCCGGCCCGACGGTCCGGTGACGCCGAGGCGTTCCATCTGCGCGCGGGTCTGTTCCTCGATGGTCAGACCGATGACGAGCTGACAGACGGCAGTGCTGACGGCCTCCGCGTCGCGGAGCGACAACCCGCCGGCATGTCCGGCCGAGACGATGTCGGCGGTGATCGCCTTCGTGGACAGGCCGCTCGCCCAGCTCGACGACACGACCTCGGCACTGTCGGGCACATCGAGCAGGGCGGCACGCATCCCGGTGGCGAGCAGACGTAGCCGCTCGTCCCACGCCAGGTCGGTGGCCGGAATCGAGACGGCACCCAGGATGTCGTCGGCAAGTGCGGCCAACAGGGTCTGTTTGTTGGGGAAATGCCAGTACAGGGCGTTGGGACGCACTCCGAGCTCGGTGGCGAGCCGGCGCATCGACAGGTCGGCCAGGCTGTGCTCGCGCAGGATGTCGCGGGCAGCGCGGAGGACGTCGGTCCGGCTGTTGCTCACGCGGTCAGCGTAGTCACCGGTTCGACGCCGGCCCGCGCGAGCCGCCTGTACACCGTCCAGGCCTCCCTGTACGGTGTTCAGGAATCCTGGACGGTGTCCAGGTGATCCCCGGGGTTGAAGAAGGAGGAGCGCGCCGTGGACCAGGGCGAGATCAGCCGTGTCGACGCGGAGCACATCTGGCATCCCTACGGGGCGTTGCCCGCGACGACCGACCCCCTGGTGGTGTCGTCGGCGTCGGGAGTTCACCTCGAACTCGCCGACGGGCGCTCCGTCGTCGACGGCATGAGTTCCTGGTGGGCGGCGATCCACGGCTACCGGCACCCGCGCCTCGATGCCGCGGCCGCGGTTCAGATGGGACGGATGTCGCACGTGATGTTCGGTGGGCTCACCCACGAACCCGCCGCCCGGCTCGCACAACTCCTCGTCGAACTCACCCCCGAACCGCTGCAGAAGGTGTTCTTCTGCGACTCGGGCTCGGTCTCGGTGGAGGTCGCGGTGAAGATGGCGCTGCAGTACTGGCGCAGCCGCGGCCAGTCGCAGCGCACACGCCTGCTGACCTGGCGTGGTGGTTACCACGGCGACACCTTCACCCCGATGAGCGTCTGCGACCCCGAGGGCGGCATGCACTCGATGTGGTCGGCGGTCCTCACGCGGCAGGTTTTCGTCGACGCTCCGCCCGCCGAGTATCGACCCGAGTACGTCGCCACGCTGGAGGCCTCGATCCGCGAGCACCGCGACGAGCTCGCCGCCGTCATCGTCGAACCGGTCGTCCAGGGCGCCGGCGGCATGCGCTTCCACGACCCGGCATATCTGTCCGCCCTGCGCGACATCTGCGACCGCCACGGCGTCCTGCTGATCTTCGACGAGATCGCCACCGGTTTCGGTCGGACCGGGACGCTCTTCGCCGCCGACGCCGCGGACGTCGCCCCCGACATCATGTGCGTCGGCAAGGCGCTGACGGGCGGGTACATGACGCTTGCCGCCACACTCTGCACCTCACACCTCGCCGAGGTCATCAGTGCGGGGGAGGCCGGCGGACTCGCCCACGGCCCGACCTTCATGGCCAACCCGCTCGCCTGCGCGGTGGCGGTCGCCGCCATCGAGTTGTTGCTGGAGACGCCCTGGGCCGAACGCGTGGCGGAGATCGAGAGAGGTCTCTCCGACGGCCTGGCGCCACTGCAGGAGCTCGACGGCGTCGTCGACGTGCGGATCCACGGCGCGATCGGGGTCGTCGAACTCGACCGTCCCGTCGACATGTCCGCGGCCACCGCGGCCGCCGTCGACGCCGGTGCGTGGCTGCGGCCCTTCCGCAACCTCGTCTACACGATGCCGCCGTTCATCTCCACGCCCGACGACATCTCGACGATCGTTCGCGGTATCTCGGCCGCGGTGCGGGCGACCCTCGGCGACGAGAACTCGACGACCACCGAACTCGTGGGAGCACGGTCATGACCATCACCTCGGGACAGCCCACGACCGGCCAGGCCGACGACATCGCCTCGGGTGGGGTGGCTTCGGGCGAGGTCGGACTCGCCTGGCTTGCCGGGGCCGCACGCGACCGCGCCGCCGCCGGACTGCATCGCGAGCCGCACGTCCGCCGAGTCGGTGCCGACGCGATCAATCTCGGCTCCAACGACTACCTCGGTCTGTCGACGCACCCCGACGTCGTCGCCGGCGCGCGGGCCGCGGCCGCGCAGTGGGGTGGCGGATCGACGGCGTCGAGGCTGGTCGTCGGCACCACGCAGGCGCACGTCGACCTCGAGACGGAACTCGCCGACTTCCTCGGTTTCCCTGCCGCACTTGTCTTTTCCTCCGGCTATCTGGCCAATGTCGGCGCGGTCACCGCACTCGCTGGGCGCGGCGCCGGGAGCAGAGCGAGCGGGCCGGATGACTCCGGCGATCTCATCGTGAGTGACACCGGTTCGCATGCGTCGCTGATCGACGGGTGCCGGCTGTCACGGGCACGGGTCGTCGTGGTGGATCGTGGGGATCATGAGGGCGTGCGGGCCGCCCTCGCCGAACGCACCGAGGAACGCGCACTCGTCGTCACCGACTCGGTGTACAGCATCGACGGCGAACCGGCCCCCGTCGCCGATCTGTATGCGGCTGCTCGCGCGCACGGTGCGGTGCTGCTCGTCGACGAGGCCCATGCCGTCGGCGTCCGTGGTCCCGGCGGGCGTGGACTCGTTGCCGAACAAGGACTTTCCGGCGCGCCGGACCTCGTGGTCACCACCGTGCTGTCCAAGTCGTTCGGATCGCAGGGCGGAGTGGTCCTCGGGCCGGAGATCCTACGGTCACACCTGATCGACTGTGCGCGTCCGTTCATCTTCGACACCGGACTGAATCCGGCGGCGGTCGGCGCGGCTCGGGCCGCACTGCGTGTCCTGCGTTCCGATCCCGCGCTACCGGACCGATTGCGCGGCAACGCCCGTCGCCTGGCCCGCGCATGCGGCGCCGAGGAACCCGCCGCAGCGGTGATCTCGATCATCGTCGGCGACCCGCAACGCGCCGTCGACGCGGCTGCGGCCTGCCGTGACCGCGGAGTGCTCGTCGGGTGTTTTCGCCCGCCATCGGTCCCGCCGGGCACCTCCCGGCTGCGCATCACCGTGCGCGCCGACCTCGATGCCGCGACCCTCGACCACGTCGCCGAGGTCGTCGACGCCGCACTGCGTGAGGTGGGTGCACGATGAGCGCGACGACACCATCACCGGAACGCGGACGCGTTCTCGCCGTCACCGGCACCTCGACCGACGTCGGCAAGACGGTCGCGACGGCGGCCCTCGCCGCCGCCGTTTGTGCGAACAGCGCCGTCGCCGTCTGCAAACCCGTCCAAACCGGCGTCGCACCAGGCGAACCCGGCGATCTCGCCGAAGTCGCGCGTCTTGCGGGTGAGGTGACCACGGTCGAGTCCTACCGCTATCCCGAACCGCTCGCCCCGGACACCGCGGCGCGACGCGCGGGGATGCCGCTCGCCGATCCTGACGTCATCGTGCGGGCGGTCGACGACCTCGCGGCCAAGCATGACCTGACCCTCGTCGAAGGCGCCGGCGGTGTGCTGGTGCGACTGGGGGAGTCCGCTACGATCCTCGACGTCGCCGCAGCGACACTGGCACCCGGGACGAACGACGGCGTCGTCATCGTCGTCGCACCGGGCCTCGGTGCGCTCAACCATGCCGAGCTGACCGTGAACGCCGTGCGCGCTCGAGGCCTCCGGCCCGCCGGACTCGTCATCGGGTGGTGGCCGCCGGACCCCGACCTCGCCATGCGCTGCAACCGATCCGACCTGCCGCGGATCACCGGCGTCCCGGTGATCGGCGTGCTGCCCGCGGGTGCCGCCGCCCTCGATCCCGCCCGGTTCCGCCGGACCGCGCCGACCTGGTTCGACCCCGACTGGCTCGCCGGCTCCCTCACCAACCATCCGGCATCGCTCGCCGGGACCTCATAGACCGTTTTTTCCAGCCCGCCCAATCAGTTCCAGTACAAGGAGTTCAGCCCGTGACACAGGCAACCGTCGACACCGCCCGCGACGCACAGACGTCCGACGACATCCTCGCCATCGCCCGCGAGCAGGTGCTCGAGCGCGGTGAACCGCTCGACCGCGACCAGGTCCTGGCGGTGCTGCGCCTGGACGACGACCGGTTGACCGAGTTGCTGCAGTTGGCCCACGACGTCCGCATGCGCTGGTGCGGACCGGAGGTCGAGGTCGAGGGCATCATCTCGCTGAAGACCGGTGGCTGCCCCGAGGACTGCCATTTCTGTTCGCAGTCGGGTCTGTTCGCCTCGCCGGTGCGCAGTGCCTGGATCGACATCCCGTCGCTGGTGGAGGCCGCCAAGCAGACCGCCAAGACCGGTGCCACCGAGTTCTGCATCGTCGCCGCCGTCCGCGGACCCGACAAGCGTCTGCTGAGCCAGGTCGCCGCCGGCATCGAGGCCATCCGCAACGAGGTCGACATCCAGATCGCCTGCAGCCTCGGCATGCTCACCCAGGAGCAGGTCGACCAGCTCCGCGACATGGGCGTGCACCGCTACAACCACAACCTCGAGACGGCGCGCAGCCACTTCCCGAACGTCGTCACCACCCACACGTGGGAGGAGCGCTGGGACACGCTGCGCATGGTCCGCGAGGCCGGCATGGAGGTGTGCTGCGGCGGCATCCTCGGCATGGGTGAGAGCCTCGAGCAGCGCGCCGAATTCGCCGCCGACCTGGCCGCACTCGAGCCCGACGAAGTCCCGCTGAACTTCCTCAACCCGCGTCCGGGTACGCCCTTCGGTGACCTCGACGTGCTGCCCGCGTCCGAGGCGCTGAAGTCGGTGGCGGCCTTCCGCCTCGCTCTGCCGCGCACGATCCTGCGTTTCGCCGGCGGCCGCGAGATCACCCTGGGCGACCTCGGCGCCAAGCAGGGCATCCTCGGCGGCATCAACGCGGTCATCGTCGGCAACTACCTGACGACGCTCGGCCGGCCCGCGGAGGACGACCTCGACCTGCTCAGCGACCTGTCGATGCCGATCAAGTCACTCAACGACACCATCTGAGGGACGCGATCGACGCTGGTCCTCTCCTACATCCTCGCCACGATCGGTAGCGTGTTCTCTCATGATCGACACCGTCCCGGGGCCGCTCGCCGAACCGTGCAGGTACGGCGTGTACACGGGCCTCGAACTGGAACTGCAGGCACCCGACGCCATCCCGCCGGCCGCGCGTCTGGGGCTTGAACCTCCGCGCTTCTGCGGGCAGTGCGGGCGCCGCATGGTCGTGCAGGTCCGACCCGACGGCTGGAGCGCCAGGTGCTCCCGCCACGGGACGGTCGACTCGGCCGAACTGGGTCGTCGGTGAGCGGTCCGGCGTCCGGGCGGCATGTCGCCCGGCCGGTCGCGACACTGCTCACCGCGACCGCGGCGGTGATCGTGCTCGGCGCGGTCGCCGGCGCGATCTGGGCGCTGGTGACACCGCCCACGACCGGCGTCGTCGTCAAGGGCCTGACCCGTGAGGACATCCCGACTGGATTCGACGCTGTCGGCGCCTTCGCGCTGATCATGTTCGCCTACGGTGGCATCGCCGCACTCGTCGCATGGGCGGCGGCGCGGCCGTGGCGCGGCGTCACCGGATTCCTCGTCCCCGCGCTCGGTACGGTGGCCGGGTCCGCGATCGGTGCGCAGGTCGGAATGTGGTTGGCCGGCCTGCGATTCGACGACGACATCGCCGGGCTCCCGCTCGAATCGGTGTACCGCGTGCTGCCCGAACTCTGGCTCGACGGCGGTACGCGCGCCGGACACAGCGCACCCTGGACCCTGCTCATCTGCGCGCCGTTCGCCTTCGCGATGGTCTACCTGGTCTGCGTGTTGTCCTCACGCACGGCGGACCTCGGCGTCGGCGATCTCGACGTCGATCACCGTGCCGGTGACGATCCGTCAGGGTCCGAGGTCACATCGGTGGACGCAGTGTCGCGAACTCATCCGTGACGCGTAACTCGTTGTCGGCGAAGGCATAGAGCGCCGGCGGCCGCCCGCCGGATCGCCCGGTCTTGCCGACGGTGCCGGTCGACACCACCACGGCGCGTCGACTCAGGATGCGTAGCAGGTTGGTCGTGTCCACCGCGTAGCCGAGTGCGGCGCAATAGATCTCCGACAGCTCCGACATCGGGAACTGCTTCGGTGCCAGCGCGAAGGCGATGTTGGTGTAGGAGAGCTTGGCGGCCAGCCGGTGCCGGGCGGTGTCGATGATCTCGGCGTGGTCGAAGGCCACCGGGGGCAGTGCGTCCACGTCGAACCAGGCCGCGCCGTCGGGAAGGGTCACCGGGCTGTCCGAGCGGACGAGGCCCATGTACGTCGAGGCGATCGTGCGGATGCCGGGAACGCGTCCGGGATCGGAGAAGACCGACAGCTGTTCGAGGTGAGCGATGTCGCGGACGTCCATCTTGTCGGCGACGAGGCGTCGAGCGACGACCGACAGCTTCTCGTCACCGGCGACGTCGCCGCCCGGAAGAGACCACCGGCCGGGCTCGGCGTCGGTACCGGCCCGAGAGAGCAGGACGCAGAGCGCGGGGCGGACGTCGGAGCCGTCGGCAGAGGGCGGAGTGCGGACCTGGAAGACGACGCTGAGGACCTCGACCCGCAGAACGCCGGAGCCACTGAACGCTTCGGGGCCACTGAACGCTTCGGGGCCACTGAACGCTTCGGGGCCGTTGACCACTTCTGGGCCGTCGGAGCTGGAGGGGTCGGACCCGGCGGCTGGCATGGCGTCGATTGTATGGGTCAGACGCCCGGCGACCGCCCATTCGGAGACGTCAACACGCGCGCCGCGCCGTCGGTGATCGCGATGGTGTGTTCGCTGTGCGCGCCGCGAGAGCCGTCGAACGATCGGATCGTCCAGCCGTCGGCGTCGAACTTGACCCGCTCGGAGCCGAGCGTGAACCAGGGCTCGAGCGCCAGCGTCAACCCGGGCTGCAGTTTCATTCCGCGACCGGCCTTGCCGATGTTCGCGACATGCGGGTCCTCGTGCATCGTGCGGCCGAGTCCGTGGCCGCCGAACTCGGTGTTGACGCGGTATCCGTACGACTTGGCGACGGCCCCGATCGCCGCGGAGATGTCGCCGAGCCGGGCGTCGGGCCGGGCGGCGTCGATGGCTGCTTCCAACGCTTCCTCGGTTGCCTGTACGAGTCGCCGGTCCTCGGGGCGGGGCGTGCCGACGATGACGCTGCGGGCCGAGTCGGCCACCCAACCGTCGATCGAGACCGCGATGTCCATGGACAGCAGATCGCCGTCGGCCAGGACGTAGTCGTGGGGCAGCCCGTGCAGCACGGCGTCGTTCACGGAGAGGCAGATGACGTTGCGGAAGGGGCCGCGGCCGAAGGACGGGGAATAGTCCCAGTAGCAGGACTGCGCGCCGCGTTCGGCGATGAGGTCACGGGCGCGATGCTCGAGCTCGAGCAGGTTGACGCCGACATCGGCTCGTTCGGCGAGGTCGGCGAGCAGGTCCGCGATGAACGCACCGGTCACCCCCATGGCGCTTATCTCGGATGGCGACTTCAGCTCGACCATTCTCGTTCCCTTCGCGATCGGATGAGTGGACTGGTATAGAAATACCAGCAATCGGTATATGTATACCGGATCCGCTAGGCTCTGTGCATGGTCCGCAACCCGTTGACCCCGGAACAGATCGCCGCCGGCCGCCGTCTGGGCGCACGACTGCGCGAACTCCGCGCCGACCGGTCCCTCGGTGAGGTCGCCGTCAGCGCCGGAATCTCTCCGGAGACGTTGCGCAAGATCGAGACGGGCCGGATGCCGACTCCCGCGTTCGCCACGATCGCTGCACTCGCGCGGTCGCTGAACACCTCCCTCGACGACCTGGCCCTGGTGTTCACCGACACCGTCCTCGGCGACGCCGGCCTCGACTCCGCGGTGGTGCGCGCCGGGTGACCCCGCACCCGTCGGACCTCACCTACGAGGAGGTCGGTGCGACCGCCGGAGAGCTACCGGCGGGCTATCACCATCTGCGCCGCTCGCGTGTGATCGGTGCCGGCGAGGGATGTTTCGACCTGGCCGCGCGACGAATCCTGAACTGGGACATGCATCGTCGTGCCGGAGTGGGCGTCGATGCCTCGACCCCGCGTGCCGCGGTCGGCTCGGTGGTGACGATGCGTCTGGGGCTGGGTCCGGTGGGCATCTCCGCCGCGTGCCGGGTCATCGAGGTGATCGACTCGGTCTCGAGCGATGCGGGGACCGAACGCGGCTTCGCGTACGGCACCTTGTCGGGGCATCCCGAGATCGGGGAGGAGCGGTTCTGGGTTCAGCGACTTCCGGACGATTCCGTGATCGCGCACGTCGTCGCCTTCTCCCGGCCAGGTCGTTGGTTCACGCGGATCGGCGGCCCGATCGGGCGAGTGGTGCAGTCGCGGATCGCCGAACGCTACCTCGATGCCCTGATGTGCGCCTGAGGGTGCGTGATCTGCCGCGAGGGTGACGGGAATGAACCCGGTGTGGTGAATGTTACGATGCATAGTGTTTTCGACCATGAGTCGAAAACCATGCCTCGGACACACGGCCCGTGCTCCGGGGACCCGATGACCCGGGGTCGTAGACGCCCCCCGGGACAGCCAGAGGAGTGGCAATGAGCATCACCAGTGATCGCCCGGCGGCCGTGACCGCGCCAGCAGCCGGGCTCCTCGATGCCGAATGGTTCGACGCACCGGGTGGCTACGCCGGTGTGGAGCCGACTCAGGAGTGGGCGGACGAGGTCCGACGCCTCGCACGTGCCCGCAACGCGACCCTGCTCGCGCACAACTATCAGCTTCCCGCCATCCAGGATGTCGCCGACCACGTCGGTGACTCTCTCGCCCTGTCGCGTATTGCGGCCGAGGTCGACTCCGACGAGATCATCTTCTGCGGCGTCCACTTCATGGCGGAGACCGCCAAGATCCTCAGCCCCGAGAAACGCGTCCTCATCCCGGACGAGCGCGCCGGTTGCTCGCTGGCCGACTCGATCACCGCCGACGAACTGCGCGCCTGGAAGGCCGAGTTCCCCGATGCGGTCGTGGTGTCCTACGTGAACACCACCGCCGAGGTGAAGGGTCTGACCGACATCTGCTGCACCTCGTCGAACGCCGTCGACGTCGTCGCGTCGATCGACCCCGATCGCGACGTCCTGTTCCTTCCGGACCAGTTCCTCGGTGCGCACGTCAAGCGTGAGACCGGCCGCGACAACATCCACATCTGGGCGGGTGAGTGCCACGTGCACGCCGGCATCAACGGTGACGAGCTGGCCGATCAGGCCGCGTCGCACCCCGATGCCGACCTTTTCATCCACCCCGAATGCGGTTGTGCGACCTCGGCTCTCTACCTGGCGGGTGAGGGTGCCGTGCCCGAGGATCGAGTCAAGATCCTGTCGACCGGCGGCATGCTCGACGCTGCTCGCGAGACCGGCGCCAAGCAGGTTCTCGTCGCCACCGAGGTCGGCATGCTGCACCAGCTGCGCAAGGCCGCGCCCGGGGTCGACTTCCAGGCGGTGAACGACCGCGCGTCGTGCCCCTACATGAAGATGATCACGCCGGCTGCGCTGCTGCGGTGCCTGCGTGAGGGTCGCGACGAGGTGTTCGTCGACACCGACGTCGCGGAGAAGGCCCGGAAGAGCGTCGAGCGGATGATCGCGATCGGTAACCCGGGTTCGGGCGAGTGACCGGAAGCTCTGCGGTGAGTGACGGTTTCATCGGTCAGGCGTCGGCCGGCGGCGCGCTGGAACTGGTTGTCGACGACGAGATCCGTGCGCTGATCAGGACCGCGCTCGACGAGGACCTGCGGTACGGACCGGACATCACGACCGCGTCGACCGTCCCGGCCGGCTCCGTCGTCGACGCCGCGATCGTCAGTCGTGCACATGGCGTCATCGCCGGCGTTCCGGTGGTGATCGCGGTGTTCGACGAGGTCATCGGCGAGGGCAATTTCGAGGTGACGGACGTTGTCGCCGACGGCAGTGTCGTCCAACCCGGCGACACCGTCCTGCGCGTCCACGCTCCGACGGCCGCTCTGCTGACGGCCGAACGCACTGCGCTGAACCTCATCTGCCACCTGTCCGGGATCGCGACTGCGACCCGGGCGTGGGTCGATGCGGTCTCCGGTACGTCCGCTCAGATCCGTGACTCGCGTAAGACGCTGCCAGGTCTGCGTCTGCTGCAGAAGTACGCGGTGCGCGCCGGTGGCGGAGTCAACCACCGGATGGGTCTCGGCGATGCCGCCCTGATCAAGGACAACCACGTCGTCGCCGCCGGTTCGGTCGCGGCTGCGTTGGAAGCCGTTCGTGCGGCGGCTCCGGGTCTGCCCGTAGAGGTCGAGGTCGACTCGCTCGCCCAGCTCGACGAGGTCCTTCCCCTCGAACCGCAGCTGGTGCTTCTCGACAACTTCGAGCCGTGGGAAACCCAGATGGCCGTGCAGCGACGCAACACTCGTTCGCCGCATACCAAGCTGGAGAGCTCCGGCGGCCTGACCCTCGACGTCGCCGAGGACTATGCCCGTACCGGCGTCGACTACCTCGCCGTCGGTGCACTGACGCATTCGGTCACGGTGCTCGACCTCGGGCTGGACGTCCCCGCGCCGCAGGTCTGATCGACGGTCAGCCCGCGGCGTCGTAGGCCTCGCCGAGCCACCGGCGGACCTCCGCGTCCACGTCCGCCCTGGCACGCATCTCCAGATGATGCATCCACACGTGCGGTGACGGGTGCGCGACCTCCTTGAAACGAGCAGAGTCGACGCGGTGCCGAAGGGCGATCGACAACACCGCCGGCACATCGGATCGCACGTACATGCCGGGGCGCCACACGTAGGCGAAGCCGGTCCGGCGTCGGAAAGCTATCTGGCTCTTGGTGACTCGGACAGCGATGTCGTCTCCCAGATCACGGATGGCTTCCTCGACCGCGCCATGGATCGACAGGCCCTCCGGCGAGCCTGCGAAGAAGTCCTCGACGTCGTGCGGGGTGTCCGTGGTCATGCTTGCTCCAGAATCGCACGTGATCTTCGAAGGCGGTCCACCATTTCTTCCCGAGCGTGATTCTCAGGCGCGCGGGTATGCGGCGGCGAGCATTATCGAGGCGAGGGTGGCTTCGGCGTCGGAGGCGTTGCGTAGGTCGATGATCTGGCGCAGGTGCAGGCGCGGCTGATCGCCGGACGCCGTTGTGGGTCCGTGGATTTCGGTGCGCACCTGTTCAAGGTGCTCGGCGAACCGTCGGGGTAGGTCGGGTCGCCGGTTGATGCGTTCGGGATTCGGGGGTGCGCCGGGTTCGGCGTTGAGCCGCCAGACGCAGCGGCCCTCATCGGGTCCTTCCCGCACCATGCGGGTGGTGTATTGTCCGGGTTGATCGCCGACCATGCGGTTGTGTTTCGGGCATGCGGGGTCAGGTCGGTGATGTCGGTGAGGCCACCGAGACCCCAATCCAGTTGCGCGTGGTGCATTTCCACGTGTGCGGCGGATAGGTCGCAGTCGGGTGTGGAGCAGGCCTCGCCGTCGGGTCGGGCGAAGGACACCAGTCGCTGTTCGCGGGTGGCCAGGCGTTTGCCGCGGCCGAAGTAGAGCGGGACGGCGGTGGCGTCTTTGAACACCGCCAGCCAGGATTGGGCGTCGGCGGCCATGTCGATTAGATCGGGGATGGGGATCAGGGTGCCGGTGGCGGTGGTGGCGAACCCGGCTTCGCGGATCAGATCGTTGAGGTCGGCTTTGACGATCACCTGTATCGGCAACCCGCGGTGACTCTTGCCGAGCA
>NZ_JANRHB010000049.1:0-25404 GCF_024733855.1 Gordonia sp. GONU | reverse complement strand
CGTTGCTGTCGGTGTTGCCGGATGTGGAGTTGCACAACCTGTATGGGCCGACCGAGGCCGCGGTGGATGTGACGGCGCATCATGTGGTGGCGGGGGAGCAGTCGGTGCCGATCGGTGTGCCCGTCCCCAACACGGTGGTGCGGGTGCTCGATTCGCGTCTGCACCGAGTTCCGGTCGGTGTTCCGGGAGAACTCTATCTCGCGGGCGTCCAGCTGGCGCGCGGATACGCGTCGCGGGCGGACCTGACCGCCGATCGGTTCGTGGCCGACCCGTATGGTGAGTCCGGCGAACGCCTGTACCGCACCGGCGACCTGGTGCGCTGGAATGCGCGTGGTCAGCTGGAGTATCTGGGTCGCACCGACTTCCAGGTGAAGCTGCGCGGCCAGCGTCTCGAACTCGGTGAGGTCGAGGCCGTCCTCATGTCGGCGCCGGGCGTTCTGCACGCCGCCGCAACCGTGGCCGAATCACCTCGTTCGGGTCAGCATCTCGTCGCCTACCTCGCTCCGGACACCGTCGCGCTCGACGAGGTGAAGGCCGTCGTCGCACGCGAACTGCCCGAGTACATGCGGCCGACCGTGTGGATGCCCGTTGCCGACCTCGTCCTCAGCGCGTCCGGGAAGATCGATCGAAAGGCGCTGCAGCAGCCCGAGTTCGGCACCGGGGAGACCGTCGCGCCGACCAATCCCGTCGAGGAGACGGTGGCCGGTGTGTTCGCCGAGGTGCTCGGCGTCGACGACTTCGGCGTCACCGACAGCTTCTTCGATCTCGGTGGCAACTCGTTGTCGGCGATGCGGGTGGCCGCCCGCGCCGGCGACGTGCTCGGCGTGGACATCTCGGTGCGTGACCTGTTCGAGGCACCGAGCGTCCGCGAGCTGATCGCGGCGGTGTCCGGCCACGCCGACGGTCGCGCGCCGATCGTCGCGGTCTCGCCGCGTCCGGACCGCATCCCGCTGTCGTTCGCGCAGCAGCGGATGTGGTTCATCAACCAGTTCGATCCCAGTGTTCCGACGTACAACATCCCGGCCGTCGTGCGCATGACCGGCGCGCTGGACGTCGACGCCCTGCGCGCGGCGATCGGCGACGTGGTCGCCCGCCACGAGGTCCTGAGAACCACCTTCCCGCAGGACGAGCAGGGGCCCCACCAGCTGATCCACGACGCGGACCGGGTCGACACCGAACTCGACTTCTCGGTGGTCACCACCGCGGAGAACTTCGAGACCGCGGTCACCCGCGGATTCGACGTGTCCGTGCAGTGGCCGGTGCGCGCCTGCCTGTGGCGGGTCGACGAGCAGGAGCACGTCCTCGCCGTCGTGGCCCACCACATCGCCTCCGACGGCGAGTCGATGAACCCGCTCGTCACCGACCTGGTCACGGCGTACGTGGCACGTGTCGAGGGTGGCGCGCCCGCGTTCGCACCCCTCGACGTCCAGTTCGCCGACTTCGCGATCTGGCAGCACGAGGTTCTCGGCTCGGCCGACGATCCGGAGACGATCGTCGGACGTCAGCGCGAACATTGGACGACCCGCCTCGCCGGACTGCCGGACGTCCTGGAACTGCCGATGGACCACGAGCGGCCCGCGGTCGCTTCGCAGCGTGGCGGCCGTCTGGACTTCGAGGTTCCGGCGCACGTCGCCGAAGCCATCGCCGAGGTCGCTCGTACTCACGGGGCAACCCCGTTCATGGTCGTCCATGCAGCGCTCGCGGTACTGCTCGCGCGGTTGTCGGCGTCCGACGACATCGCGATCGCGACCCCGATCGCGGGCCGCGGTGGACGGGCCCTCGACCCGCTCGTCGGTATGTTCGTCAACACCCTCGTGCTGCGGTCGCGCATCGTCCCGCAGATGACCGTCGGCGAACTGATGTCGCAGGTCCGCACGACCGACCTCGACGCATTCGCGAATGCCGACCTGCCGTTCGAGACCCTCGTCGAGGCACTGGACCCGATCCGGTCCGAGGCGTTCGCGCCGCTCGCGCAGGTCATGCTCACCCTCGACCAGTCGCTGCTGTCCGGTGGTCTGCCCGGCGCCGGACCCGTTGCCGCCGTCGGTGGGGAGTCCCTGCCCGAACTGGCCGGACTGTCGATCACACCGGTGGACCCGCCACAGGTCTCGGCTCAGCTCGACCTGGCCGTCGCGCTCGCCGCCGACGGCTCGGGCCGGCCCTGGTCCGGTTCGATGATCTACGCGCTGGACCTGTTCGAGGAGTCGACGGTCCGCACGCTGGCGGACCGGTTCGTCACCGTGCTCGCCGACCTGACCGGCGCCGACCGTTCGGATGCCGCCGTCGGCGATCTCGCCCTGATCTCCGGTGCCGATCGTGACCGGGTCGAGGACTGGTCCGTGGGCCAGGACGTCACCTACGCCGACCGGATCTACGACGGCACCGTCCACCGTGCCGATGTCATCTCCGACGTCATCGCCTCGCGGACGCTGTCGGATCCGTTCCTGACCGCCCTGGACTTCGCGGGACGTCGCGTCACCTACGGCGAATTCGGTTCGCGCGTCGCCACTCTCGCGCGCACCCTGATCGACATGGGTGTCGGGCCGGATGTCCCGGTCGGCGTCAGCGTCGACCGCTCGATCGAAATGGTCGTCGCGATCCACGCCGTCCTGGCCGCCGGTGGACAGTATGTGCCGATCGACACCGCGGCACCCACCGACCGCGTCGCCTACATGGTCGAGACCGCAGGTGTGCGGATCGTGCTCGTCGCCCGCGGCGAGAAGCCCTCGGCGGTGGTCGATCTCGACGACCGGATCACCGTCCTCGAGGTGGATGCGACCCAACCGGTGACCGATGCGTCACCGGTGACCGACGCCGAGCGACGCGCGCCGCTGCGCGGGGACCACGCCGCGTACACCCTGTTCACGTCCGGTTCCACCGGTCGCCCCAAGGGAGTGACCGTGTCCCATGCGTCGGTCATGAACCGCCTGTGGTGGGGCCTCGGCGAGTTCCCGTGGGGCGTCGGCGATCGTGTCGTCCAGAAGACGCCGTACACGTTCGACGTCTCGGTGCCCGAGCTGTTCGGCCCGCTGCTCACCGGCGCGACGATGATCATCGCGCGACCCGGCGGACACACCGACCCGGACTACCTCGCCGAGCTGATCAGCTCCACGCGCGCCACCTCGGTGCACTTCGTGCCGTCGATGATGTCGATCTTCCTCGACCTCGTCCCGGCCCAGAAGTTCGCCGAGTTCTCCTCGCTACGTTGGGTCTTCGCCTCCGGCGAGGCGTTGCCGCCGGCCGTCGTCGCACGTCTGCACGAGCGGCTTCCCGACGTGCGAATCGTCAACCTGTTCGGACCCACCGAGGCGGCCGTCGAGGTCGCCGTGGCCGACGTGTCGTCGGCACCCGCCCTGGTCCCGATCGGCGTGCCGGTCACCAACACCTCGACCTGGGTCCTCGACGCACGTCTGCGTCCGGTCCCGGTCGGTGTCCCGGGTGAGCTCTACCTCGGCGGTGTCCAGCTCGCGCGTGGATACGCAGCCCGGCCGGACCTCACCGCCGAACGCTTCGTCGCCGATCCGTTCGGTGCGCCCGGTGCCCGCCTGTACCGCACCGGCGACCTCGTCCGCTGGCGTGCCGACGGCACCCTGGAGTACTTGGGCCGCACCGACTTCCAGGTCAAACTGCGCGGTCAGCGCATCGAGCTCGGTGAGATCGAGTCGGTCATCGCCGCGGTCCCGGGTGTCGTCCACACCGCGGTGACGGTGACGAAGGCGCCCACCGGTGCCGATCACCTCGTCGGCTACGTGGCGCCGCAGAGTGTCGATCTCGATCTCGTGAAGTCCACGGTGGCTGCCGAACTCCCGCAGTACATGTGCCCGACCGTGTGGGTGAAGGTCGATCAGCTCGAACTCAACACCGCGGGCAAGATCGACCGGAAGTCGTTGCCGGAACCCGACTTCGGGGTCCATGAAGAGGCGTACGTCGCCCCCGCGAACTCGACCGAGGAGATCCTCGCATCGATCGTGGCGCACCTGATCGGAGTGAGCCGGGTCTCGGTCACCGAGTCATTCTTCGCCCTCGGCGGTGACTCGATCATGTCGATCCAGCTGGCCTCCGCGGCTCGCGCGGCCGGCCTGGACCTGTCGCCGCGGGAGATCTTCGAACACCGCACTATCCGTGCGATGGCCGCGGCCGTCGGCGACTCGTCCGAGCGTCTGCCGATGTTGGAGGAGTCCGAGCCCGCCGGCGTCGGCGACCTCGACGTGTCCCCGGTCGTCCACTGGATGATCGAACACGCTCCGGAGGCCGCCGATTTCGCCGACTTCGTGCAGGCCTCGGTGCTGCGTGCGCCGGACGAGCTGGATCTGCCGGCGCTGACCGAACTGCTCGCCGCCGTCGTTGCGCGGCACCCGATGCTCACCGCGACCCTCACGGAGGGGCCCGGCGGCTGGCGCTCGACCGCGGGCAACGACTTCGACGCCACCGCTGCCGTCATCGAGATGTCCAGTGCGGCAACGGTCGGCACCGAAGAGTTCGATGCAGACATCCGCGCCGCGTTCCGCACCGTCTCGGCCGGCCTCGACCCCGCGACCGGTCGACTCGTCCGTGCTGCCCTCATCCGTGATCAGAACGGTGTCGGACGGCTGCTCCTCGTCATCCATCACCTCGGTGTCGACGCGGTGTCCTGGCCGATCCTCATCGAGGACCTGATCACCGGCTGGGCGCAGCTGTCGCAGGGCCGGACCATCGAGCTGCGTACCGAGCAGACCAGCGCCAGGTCCTGGAACGCGGCGCTCGCCGCACTCGCCGAGTCCCGTCGCGACGAGGTCGCCCACTGGCTCGACCGGTTGCCGACCCGTCCGACCGATCTCGGTGTCGAGTTCGACCCGGCACGCGACCGCATGTCCACCGAGCGTCTCGTCTCCCGCGAGGTGGACGCCGACGTCACGGCGGCCGTCCTCACCTCGGTTCCGGAGGCGTTCGGGGGCAACGTCAACGATGTGCTCCTCGGTGCCTTCGCACGGGCGGTCCGCTCGTGGCAGACCCATCGCGAGATCGCCGACACCGCACCCGTCACCGTCCTCATGGAGGGTCACGGCCGGTACGAGGAGGTGCTGGCCGAGGGGCCGATGCCGCGTCGCGCCGACCTGTCCCGGTCGGTGGGCTGGTTCACGACCATCGCGCCGGTCCGCGTCGATCCGGGTCTCCACATCATCCACGCGGTCAAGGCCGCCAAGGAAGAACGCCTGGCCCAGCCCGACCACGGCATCCGTTTCGGTCTGCTCCGCTACGGCGTTGCGGGCGAACCGGGTTCGTCCGAACTCGCCGGGCGTCCGCTGCCGTCGATCTCGTTCAACTACTTCGGTGCCGGCGGTGGCCGCGAATCGGACGCCGATGCGCTCCCGTTCACGAACGCTTCCGACGCCCCCGTCCTCGGGTCATCCGCATCGGGTCGGATGACCTCGCTGAGCACCCTCGGGATCAGCGTGACGACCGCTCACCACGCCGACGGCGGCCGTAAGCTCGTCGCCGGCGCGAACTTCCCGGGCGCTCTGTTCGCCGACGAGGACATCGCCGACCTGCTCACCCTGTGGACGGCCGAGCTGAAGGCCGTCGCCGATCTGGTGACCGCGGGAACCGCCGTCGGCCTGTCGCCGGCGGATGTCCCCGGCACGCCGCTGCGCCAGGCCGACCTGGACGCTCTGGCCGCGGCACACCCCGGTGCGGACGTGTGGCCGCTCACCCCGCTTCAGCGAGGCCTGCAGTTCCAGTCCGAACTGGCACTGAGTTCACGCTCGACCGACGCCGTGGACGTCTATGTCACCCAGGCAATCCTGACCCTCGACGGTCACATCGACGTCGAAGGACTGCGGCATGCCGCCGAACAACTCTTCGTCCATCACCGGATCCTGCGGTCCGGCTATGTGCGGACCGCGAGTGGTTCCGTCGTGGCCGTGGTGCCGCCGAGCGTCGAGATCCCTTGGGAGGTCGTCGAAGCAGGTGTCGACGAGGTGGAGGCGACGGTCCGCCGTCTCGCCGACGAGCAGCGGATCAAGCCGTTCGACCTGTCGTCGCCGCCGCTGGTGCGGTTCGTCGTGGTGCGCGCCGACGACGCCACGCGGGTCATCGTCACCAACCACCACATCCTCCTCGACGGTTGGTCCGGTCCGCTCGTGCTCGCAGATCTGCTGGCCCTGTACACCACCGGGGCCACCTACACCGGGCAGGTCGGTCCGGCACGCTCGGAAGACGGTCGTCCCAAGGATTTCCGGGACTATCTCGACCGCATCGCGACCGCCGACCGGGAGGCCGGGCTCGCCGCCTGGTCCCGTCTGCTGTCCAAGGTCGAGGGCCCGACACTCGTCGCGCCGGGGGTCGAGGCCACCGCGGACTCGTTGCCCAAGAGTCGCGACGTGGTCGTCGGGGCCGAGGCCAGCTCGGCGATCGACGCGATCTCGCGCGATCACGGCGTGACCACCGCCACCGTCCTGCAGGTTGCGTGGGCGATCCTGCTGTCGCGCCTGACAGGCAACCGTGTGGTCACCTTCGGCGAGACCGTGTCCGGTCGTCCCGCCGACCTCGAGGGCGTCGAGTCTATGGTCGGGTTGTTCATCAACACCCTGCCCGCCGCGGTCGACGTCGATCCGCATGCGTCGATTCTCGAGATCATCAAACAGGTTCAGGCCGACAAGGTCTCGGTGCTCGACCACCAGCATCTCGGCCTGCCCGAGATCGCTCAGGCGGCCCACGTCCCGGTCATCTTCGACACGCTCGCCGTCCACGAGTCGTATCCGGTGGACACCGACTCGATCACCGACGTCGACACCGGACAGGGTGTGCGGGTGGTCGACGTGGAGACCACCGACGCCACGCACTACCCGGTGAGCTTCGTGACCTCGCGTCGCGACGAGCAGATCAAGCTCGGATTGTCCTACCTGCCTGCCGCTTTCGACGACGAGCAGGTCGAGGTGTTCACCGACGCACTCGCACACATCCTCACGGCGATGGCGAAGCGTCCCGACACGTTGTCGGCCGACGTGGCCCTGGCGAATGCGGCGGCGCTCGACAAGGTCCGCGAATGGGCCACCGGCGCGAGCACCCCCGTGCCCAGGGCGTCGTTGGCCGATCTGGTCGCCGACCAGATCGCGGCGACCCCAGAGGCGACTGCCCTCGTCGTCGGCGAGCGCGCCGTCACCTACGCAGAGCTCGGTGCCCGCATCGCGGTGCTGGCCCGTCAACTCGTCGCCGCCGGCGTCGGACCGGAGGTCGCGGTCGGTGTGTGCATCGACCGCTCGGTGGAGATGGTCGTCGCGATCCACGCGATCGTCGCAGCGGGTGGGCAGTATGTGCCGATCGACACCGCTGCGCCCGCCGATCGCGTCTCCTACATGCTCACGACGGCCGGGGCCCACATCGTCCTCGTCGCCGCGAATGCGGTGCCGGATGTGATCGCCGAACTCGGCCGCGAGCTCGGTGACGACCTGCACATCACCGAGATCGACTGCACGGCAACGGTCGATGGCACCACACCGCCTCTGACCGACGCCGATCGGGTGCGCCCGATCAATCGGGCCGACGCGGCCTACACGATCTTCACCTCCGGCTCCACGGGTCGTCCCAAGGGCGTCACCGTGTCGCATGAGTCGGCCGTGAACTTCCTGCAGTGGCGTAGTTCGCTCGTCGAGAACCCCGCCGAGCAGATCGCTCTCCTCAAGGCGCCGTACACCTTCGACGCCTCGGTGTTCGAGCTGTTCTGGCCCTTCATGGTCGGCGCCACGACGGTGGTGGCCGAGCCCGGCGGTCACACGGATCCCCGCTACCTGCAGCGTCTCATCACCCGGCACGGGGTCTCGATCGTGCAGTTCGTGCCGTCGATGCTGTCGGTCTATCTCGAAATCGCCTCGGGCATAGGTGATTCCGGTCCGTCTCCGCTGCGGTACATCATCACCGGTGGCGAGGCGTTGTCCGATGCCGTCGCCGCCGAGGTCCACCGGAAGGAGCCGTCGGCGACGCTGCTCAACCACTACGGCCCCACCGAGACGGCGGTCGACCTCACGACGAAGACGGTGTCGGTGGGGGACCGGGTCACCATGGGCCGGCCCGGCACCAACACCACGACGTGGGTGCTCGACGGCAGGTTGCGGCCGGTTCCGCCCGGTATCGCGGGCGAGCTCTACCTCGGCGGGGTCCAGGTGGCGCGCGGGTACACCGGTCAGTCAGGTCTGACCGCCGAACGATTCGTTGCCGATCCCTTCGGTGAAGCCGGCTCACGCCTGTACCGCACGGGAGACCTCGTGCGGTGGAACACCGCAGGTGAGATCGAGTACATGGGCCGTACCGACTTCCAGGTGAAGTTGCGGGGGCAGCGACTCGAACTCGGTGAGATCGAGTCGGTCATCGCCTCGGCGCCCGGCGTGGTCCACTCCGCGGCCACCGTCGTCGATGACCAGCTCGTCGCCTACGTCGCGCCGCCGGTCGACCTCGACCCCGTACGCGAGGTCGTGGCCGCGTCCCTGCCGGAGTTCATGCGTCCGACGGTGTGGATGCAGCTGGAGACCATGCCGCTGAACACAGCGGGCAAGGTGTCCCGGCGTGACCTCCCGCGTCCCAACCTCACCGCGGAAGAATTCGTCGCCCCCGAGGGCGATCTCGAACGAGCCGTCGCCGAGATGTTCGCCGACGTCCTCGGCGTCGACGAGATCGGTGCGACCGCGTCGTTCTTCGACGTCGGCGGCAACTCGCTGTCGGCGATGCGAGCCGCGGCTCGGGTCAGCGACGGCCTGGGTGTCGAGGTCTCGGTACGCGATCTCTTCGAGAACTCCTCGGTGCGCGCACTCGTCGCCGCACTCGACGGCCGCGAAGCCGGCCTCGAACCCGTGGTCGCGGTGTCCCCGCGACCGGATCGCATCCCGCTCTCGTTCGCCCAGCAGCGGATGTGGTTCCTCAACCGCTTCGAGCCGGGTTCCGCGATGCACAACCTGCCCGCGGTCCTGCGGCTGCAGGGTGAGCTCGACGTCGAAGCGCTGCGTGCGGCGATCGCCGACGTGGTGCGTCGCCACGAGGTCCTGCGGACCACGTTCCCCGACATCGACGGCGCGCCGTACCAGCTCGTCCACCCCGAATCGGTGGTCGACGAGCAGCTCGACTGGGAGGTCGTGGACTCGCAGGACGAGCTCATCACCGCCGCCGAAGCCGGCTTCGACGTCACCGGAGAGTGGCCCATCCGGGCACGGCTGTGGCAGGCAGCGGAGAACGAGTACGTCCTGGCGGTGGTCCTGCACCACATCGGTGCCGACGGCGAGTCGATGGCACCACTGGTCTCCGACCTGGTCATCGCCTACAGCGCGCGGGCGCAGGGTCGCGCACCCGAATACCCGCCGCTCGCAGTGCAGTTCGCGGACTACGCGCTCTGGCAGCACCGCGTCCTGGGCTCCGCCGACGATCCTGAGTCCGTGGTCGGTCGTCAGCTGGCCTACTGGACCGAACAGCTCACCGGATTGCCGGACGTGCTGGAGCTGCCCGCCGACCGTCCGCGTCCGCCGGTCGCCTCCGGCCGAGGCGCACGCGTCGGGGTCGAGATCCCGGCCCACATCGGGCCGCGGATCGCCGAGACGGCCCGCGACGCCGACGTCACCCCGTTCATGGTGGTCCACGCCGCCCTCGCGGTTCTGCTCGCGCGCCTGTCGGCGACCGACGACATCGCGATCGGGACCCCGATCGCCGGACGTGGTCAGGCGGTACTCGACCCGCTGGTCGGCATGTTCGTCAACACGCTCGTCCTGCGCTCCCGGATCGACGGCGATGTGGCGTTCGGCGACCTGCTCGCGCAGGTGCGCGACACCGACCTCAACGCGTTCGCACATGCCGACATCCCGTTCGAGACCCTGGTCGACCGACTCAACCCGGTTCGCTCCGAGGCGTTCTCGCCGCTGGCACAGGTGATCTTCTCCTTCGATCCGTCGGCGAACGCCGCGACCGCTCTCGGCGATGCCGGGGGCCTCGTGGTGGCACCGTACGACGAGGTGGCGGTCGCGGCACAGGTCGATCTCTACATCGAGATGGCGTCCCGCCCGGAGGGCGAGCCGTGGGGTCTGTCGGTCATCTACGCCACCGACCTCTTCGACGAGCCGACGGTCGCCGAGTTCGCGGATCGCTTCATCCGCATCCTCGACGCGCTGACCGCCGACCCCGCCATTTCGGTGGGCGATGCACCGTTCGTCGCCCCGGAGACCGTGGCCGCCATCGAGGCCGCGGAGTGGGGCGAGCAGGTGGAACTTCCGCCGGCCCAGACCGTCAGCGAGGCGGTCGCGGCGCAGGCACAGCGCACCCCGAGTGCGACCGCTCTCGTCTTCGGTGAGCGCGAGGTGTCGTTCGGTGAGTTCTCCGCACGGGTGAACACCCTGGCGCGCGAACTCATCGACGCCGGTGTCGGACCGAATGTGGCGGTGGCGCTGTGTATCCCGCGTTCGGTGGAGATGATGGTCGCCATCCATGCGGTGGTCGCCGCCGGCGGTCAATACGTCCCGATCGATCTGGCGGCGCCCGCCGACCGTGTGCGCTACATGTTCGACACCGCCGGAGTCGCCGTCCTGCTCGTCGCCGATCCGGATGCGGTCGGCAACGCGGTCTCCGCCGCCGACGAGGGCGGCGTCCGGGTGATGAGCGTCGACGCCGCGCAGCCGGTCGACGTCGATTCCGCCGCCGCGGCACCGGTCGCCGATGCCGACCGCACCTCGCCGCTGCGCGGTGACGATGCCGCCTACACGCTGTTCACCTCCGGTTCGACCGGGCGGCCGAAGGGTGTGACCCTGACGCACACCGCCGTGCTGAACCGGCTGTGGTGGGGTCTGGACGCACTGCCGATCGGTCCCGACGACGTGGTGGTGCAGAAGACCCCGTACACGTTCGACTGCTCGGTACCGGAGCTGTTCGCGCCGTTGACGATCGGTGCACGTCTGGTCGTCCTGGCCGACGGAGGCCATCTCGACCCGCGGTACGTCGCGGACGAGATCGCGCGCACGGGCGCCACGATGGTGCACTTCGTGCCGTCGATGCTCTCCGTGTTCCTCGAGGTGGTCGGCCGCGAGAAGCTCGAGTCGCTCGACACGATCCGCATCGTGTCGACCACCGGTGAGGCCCTGCCTCCGGCGGTCGCCGCACCGGTGCGTGAACTGTGGCCGGACGCCCTGTTCTTCAACCTGTACGGCCCGACCGAGGCCGCGGTCGAGATCACCTTCGAACGCATCCACCGTGTCGCCGCCGACGACCCGACCGTCCCCATCGGCATCCCGGTGTGGAATTCGTCCGCGGTCGTGCTGGATTCCCGCCTGCGACGGGTGCCTGCCGGCGTGCCCGGCGAGCTCTACCTCGGCGGTGTGCAACTCGCCCGCGGCTACGCCGCCCGTCCCGACCTCACCGCGGAACGATTCGTTGCGGACCCGGACGGCGATCCGGGATCGCGGCTGTACCGCACCGGCGATCTCGTGCGCCGCCGCCCGGACGGTGTCCTGGAGTATCTCGGCCGCACCGACTTCCAGGTCAAGCTGCGCGGTCAGCGCATCGAGCTCGGCGAGATCGAGGCGGTCATCGCCTCGGCTCCGGGTGTGGTCCATGCCGCGGCGACCGTCGCCACTGCACCGGGTGGCGGGGAGCACCTCGTGGGTTACCTCGCCGGCGCACCCGGTGAGACCGTCGACCTCGAGGCTGTGAAGGCAGTTGTCGCCGAAGCGCTCCCGGAGTACATGCGGCCGACCGTGTGGATGCCGGTGGAGGACATCGCGCTCAACACCGCGGGCAAGATCGACCGTCGTGCGCTGCCCGAGCCGGTGTTCACCGCAGGCGAGTACGTCGAACCCGCCGACGAGACGGAGGCGGCGGTTGCCGCCGTCTTCGCCGACGTGCTCGGCGTGGACCGGATCAGCGTCACCGACTCGTTCTTCGACCTCGGCGGCAACTCGCTGTCGGCGATGCGCCTCGCGGCGCGAGTCGGCGAGGTCACCGGCACCGACGTCTCGGTCCGTGACCTGTTCGACGCCCCGAGCGTGCGCGAACTCGCGCTTGCCGGCGGCGGTCGGCAGGCCGCGCTGGCGCCGATCGTGCCCGTGTCGCCACGGCCCGAACGGATTCCGCTGGCCTTCGCCCAGCAGCGCATGTGGTATGTCAACCAGGCCGACACGTCGTCGGCGGCGTACAACATCCCGGTGGTGCTGCGCCTGTCCGGTTCAGTGGACACCGACGCGCTGCACGCCGCACTGATCGACGTCGTGGTCCGCCACGAGTCGTTGCGCACCACCTTCCCGTCCGCCGACGGGGTGCCGTACCAGAAGATCAATCGCCCCTCGGCGGTCGCGGCACGCCTGGACTGGCAGGAGGTCTCCTCTCAGGAAGAGATCGAGTCGGCGGTCACCGCAGGCTTCGACGTCACCCGGGACTGGCCGATCCGCGCTCGGATCTGGCGGGTCGCCGACGACGAGCATGTGCTCGCCGTCGTCACCCACCACATCGCCGCCGACGGAGAGTCGATGATGCCCCTGGTGGGCGACGTCGTCACGGCGTACCTCGCCGAGACCGCCGACGCCGATCCCGAGTTCGCCGAACTCGAGGTCCAGTACGCCGATTTCGCGATCTGGCAGCACGAAGTCCTCGGTACGCCGGACGACCCCGAGTCCGTCGTCGGGCGTCAGCTCGCCTACTGGACCGAGCGGCTCGCCGGGCTGCCCGACGTCGTGGAACTGCCCACCGACCGTCCGCGCCCGGCCCGGGCAAGCGGGCGCGGTGCCCGTGTCGACTTCACCATCGACGCCGAACTCGGTGCTCGGATCGAGCGGCTGGCACAGGAGACGTCGACGACCCCGTTCATGGTCGTGCACGCGGCACTGGCCGCCTTGCTCGCGCGGCTGTCGGCGAGCGACGATATCGCGATCGGGACCCCGATCGCCGGACGCGGGCAGCGGGTGCTCGACCCGCTGGTCGGAATGTTCGTCAACACCCTCGTCCTCCGCACCCGGGTCGAGTCGGACCGCGGCTTCGGCGCGCTGCTCGACGCCGCGAAGGACGCCGACCTGGCCGCCTTCGCCAACGCCGACGTCCCGTTCGAGGTGGTCGTCGATGCGGCGGGTGCCCAGCGTTCGGCGGCGTTCGCGCCGTTCACGCAGGTGTGGCTGACGTTCGACCAGTCCACTCTGCCCGAACTCGCGGGCGCCGACCTGACCGTCGGCGAGATTGCCGGTGTTCAGGTCAGTTCGGTTGCTCTGCAGCAGGTTCCGGCGCGCGTCGACCTGCTCGTCGGCGTCACGCAGGCCGAGGCCTCGACCGACTGGTCGGGCAGCATCACCTACGCGACCGACCTGTTCGACGAGCCGACGGTGAACCGCTTCGCCCAGCAGCTCGTCACGCTTCTCGGTGAGGCACTCACCGAACCCGAGACCCCGCTCGGCGGGATCAAGCTGGGTGAGAGCATGTCGGTCGCCCAACTCGCGCGGGCGGCCGCGCAACCCGAGCCGCAACGGGCGACCGTGTCAATCGCCGACTCCGACGCGATCGTCAGCGGGGGACCGGGTACCGGACCGGTCGTCCTCGGCGACCTCTTCGCGCAGGCCGCGTCGAAGTGGGGTATGCGTCAGGCCGTCGTCGACGCCGACAACGTGATGCTCTCGTACGCCGAACTCGACGCGCGGTCGAATCGTCTGGCCCGCTGGCTGATCGGGCAGGGGATCGGACCGGAGAAGCTGGTCGCGCTGGCGATCGGCCGGTCGGCACAGCTGCTCACCGCCATCTGGGCGGTCGCCAAGACCGGCGGCGGGTACGTGCCGATCGACCCGGACTATCCGGCCGACCGGGTGGCGAACATGGTCGAGGACTCCGGCGCCGTGCTGGGCCTGGCCGTGGGCGCATCGGGATCGCTGCCGGGCGAACGTTTCTCGTGGATGCGTCTGGATGACTCGGGCGTGGCCGCGGAGATCTCCGGGCTGTCCGATGCGCCCATCGAGGCCGCGGAACGTCTGGCGCCGGTGCACGTGAACAACCTCGCCTACGTCATCTACACCTCGGGCTCCACCGGACGGCCGAAGGGCGTCGCGGTGACCCATTCGGGTCTGGCGAACTTCGCGGCGGAGGAGATCCGTCGTTCCGGCGCCGACGAGTACTCGCGCGTGCTGGGCTTCGCCTCGCCGAGTTTCGATGCATCGGTGCTCGAATACCTGCTGGCCATGGTCTCCGGTGGCGTGCTCGTCTACCGCCCCGCCGACGCCGTCGGCGGAACGCCGCTGCAGGACTTGATGATGCGGCAGGCGATCACCCACACGTTCCTGACGCCGACCGTGCTCGCCACGATCGAGCCGCAGGCGGTGCCGGCGCTGCGCGTCGTGTACGCCGGTGGCGAGGCCGTGCCGCAGGCGCTGAAGGATGCGTGGGCACCGTTCCGCCGGATCCAGAACCTGTACGGCCCCACCGAGACCACGATCGGCGTCACGATCAGTGCGCCGATGGCCGTCGGCGAATCGGTGTCCCTCGGCGGCCCGCTCGCCGGCGTCGGACTCATGGTGCTCGACGCGCAGTTGCGTCCGGTCCCCGTGGGTGTCACGGGTGAGCTCTACGTCGCGGGCGGCGCGCTGTCCCGCGGCTACCTCGATCGTCCGGGTCTGACCGCGGATCGCTTCGTCGCCAACCCGCACGGCGCTCCCGGCGACCGGATGTACCGCACCGGCGACGTCGTGCGCTGGAAGCAGGACTCCACCGGCGCCCCGGTCCTCGAATACTCGGGGCGCAGCGACGACCAGGTGAAGCTGCGCGGTCTGCGGATCGAGCTCGGCGAGATCGAATCCGTCCTCGCCGAGCACCCGGCCGTCCGCTCCGCGGTCGTCGTCGGTGTCGGCGGTTCGGTGGCGACCGCCCTGGCCGCCTACGTGGTCCCGGTCACCGGGGACACCGCGTCGATCGACACCGCCGAACTCCGTGCCTTCGTGGGAGAACGCCTTCCGGCACACATGGTCCCGGCTTCGGTGGCGGTCCTCGACGGCCTGCCGCTGACCCCCGTCGGCAAGCTCGACAAGGAAGCCCTGCCCGAACCGGTCATCGAGGTCGGCGAGATCGTCGAACCGGAGACCCCGGAGGAAGCCGCGGTCGCGGCGGTGTTCGCCGACGTCCTCGGACTCGAGCAGATCAGCGTCGTCGACTCGTTCTTCGATCTCGGCGGGAACTCGCTGTCGGCGACGCGTGTCGTCGCCCGCGTCGGGGAGGCGCTCGGCGTCGAGACCTCGGTCCGTGACCTCTTCGAGGCCCCGACCGTCCGCGCGCTGGTGACCGAGGTCGCCGGCCACGCTGCGGCACTGCCGCCGATCGTCGCCGAATCGGAACGGCCCGAACGCATCCCGCTGTCCTTCGCGCAGCAGCGGATGTGGTTCATCAACCAGTTCGACCCGTCGTTGCCCACCTACAACATCCCGGTGGTGCTGCAGGTCCGCGGGCCGCTCGACACCGACGCCCTGCGGCTCGCGCTGATCGACGTCGTCGAACGGCACGAGGTCCTGCGGACCACCTTCCCGTCGGACAGGGGCAGGGCGTATCAGTCGATCCACCCGGTCGCCGAGATCGCGGACCGGCTCGACTGGTCCGTCGTGGACTCGCAGGCCGAGGTCGAGACCGCCGTGCTGACGGGATTCGACGTGGCTGCCGAATGGCCGATTCGCGCTCGGGTGTGGCGGATCGACGCAGACCGGGCCGTCGTGGCCGTCGTCGCCCATCACATCGCCGCCGACGGTGAGTCGATGAATCCTCTTCTCGCGGATGTGATGTCGGCCTACGATGCGCGGGTCTCGGGCTCGCAGCCCGACTTCACCCCGCTCGAGGTCCAGTTCGCCGACTACGCGCTGTGGCAGCACGACGTGCTCGGCGACGGCTCGGACCCGTCCTCGGTGGTCGGTGCGCAGCTCGCGTACTGGACCGACAAGCTCGCCGGGCTGCCCGAGGTGCTCGACCTGCCGTCGGACCGCCCGCGTCCGCTTGTCGCGTCGCAGCGCGGCGGCCGCGTGGGGACGTCGATACCGGCCGAGATCGGTGACCGCATCCGCGATCTCGCCCGCGAGTCGGACGCGACGCCGTTCATCGTCGTGCACGCCGCGCTCGCGGTGCTGCTCGCGCGGTTGTCGGCGAGTGAGGACATCGCGATCGCCACCCCGGTGGCCGGTCGCGGGCAGCGGGTCCTCGACCCCCTGGTCGGCATGTTCGTCAACACCCTCGTGCTCCGCACGCAGGTGGACCCGGCGATGCCGTTCTCCGAACTCCTCGGGCAGGCCCGCGAGACCGACCTGCAGGCCTTCGCCCACGCCGACGTCGCCTTCGAGATGCTGGTCGAGCGCCTCAACCCGGTCCGGTCCGAGGCATTCGCCCCACTGGCGCAGGTCATGCTGACCTTCGGCCAGACAGCACTGCCCGAGATGGGTGCCGACACCGCGCCTGCGTCGATCGCCGGTCTCGTGATCGAGCCGATGGCGCCTTCCGATCCGCCCGCCAAGCTCGACCTGACCGTGGGAGTGACCGTCCCCGAGGATGACTCGGACTGGCCGCTGGAACTCGTGTTCGCCCGCGACCTGTTCGACGAGGGCACGATCGCCGCCTTCGGGCAGCGGTTCGTCACGCTGCTCGACGCGCTCACCGCGTCGGTCTCGATGCCGATCGCCGACGCACCGTTGTTGACCGAGACCGAACGCGCCCGGGTGCTGGCACCGGCGACCGGCGCGCAGGTGCCGGTGTCGGAGGCGTCGATCGCGGATGCGGTTGCTGCCCGCGTGTCGGTGTCGGCGGACGCAGTCGCGCTGAGCTTCGCCGGCCGCGAGCTGACCTACCGTGAATTCGGTTCCCGTGTGGCCGATCTCGGCCGCGAACTGCTTCGCCTGGGTGTCGGTCCCGACACCGCGGTCGCGGTCTGCATCGACCGTGGCATCGAGATGGTGGTGGCGATCCACGCGATCGTCGCCGCCGGTGGCCAATACGTGCCGATCGACACCGCGGCGCCGGCGGATCGGGTGCGGTACATGGTGGAGACCGCCGACGTCGACCTGGTCCTGCTCGGAACTCGTTCCGTCGCAGCCGATCTCACCGACCTCGGCGATGGGGTGCGTTTCCTGACCGTCGACGCCGATCGTGAGATCGACTCGTCGACCCCGCCGATCAACGACGCGGAACGGGTGCGCCCCATCCGCGGCGACGACGCGCTGTACACCCTGTTCACCTCCGGCTCGACCGGGCGGCCCAAGGGCGTCACGGTGTCTCATCGTTCGGTGGCCAACCGTCTCTGGTGGGGACTCGCCGAGTACCCGTGGTCCGACGGCGACCGCATCATCCAGAAGACGCCGTACACCTTCGACGTGTCGGTGCCGGAGCTGTTCGGACCGCTCCTGGCCGGTGCGACGATGGTCGTCGCCGCGCCGGGTGGTCACGCCGATCCGCTCTATATCGCCGAACTCGTCGAGCAGACCGCAGCGACGTCGGTGCACTTCGTACCGTCGATGATGTCGGTCTTCCTCGATGTCGTCCCGGCCGAGAAGATCTCACGTCTCCGCACGCTGCGCTGGCTGTTCGCCTCCGGTGAGGCGTTGCCGTCGGCCGTCGTGGCCCGTGCCCACGAGTTGCTGCCGCACGTGCAGATCGTCAACCTGTTCGGACCCACCGAGGCCGCGGTCGAGGTGGCCTATGCCGACGTCACCGAGGCCGAGTCGATCGTGCCCATCGGTGTGCCGGTGTGGAACACCACCACCTACGTCCTCGATGCACGCCTCAACCCGGTCCCGACCGGGGTGCCGGGCGAGCTGTACCTCGGCGGCGTGCAGGTCGCACGCGGATACGCGTCGCAACCGGGCCTTTCCGCGGAACGCTTCGTCGCCGACCCGTACGGGGCACCCGGTTCGCGGCTGTATCGCACCGGCGACCTCGTGCGCTGGAACGCCGACAGTGCGATCGAGTACCTGGGCCGCACCGACTTCCAGGTGAAACTGCGCGGGCAACGAATCGAGCTCGGCGAGATCGAGTCGGTCATCGCGGCCACACCGGGCGTCGTGCACACTGCGGTGACCGTGGTCGACGCACCCGGTGGCGCACAGCATCTCGTGGCCTACGTGGCGCCATCGACCGTCGAGAGGACCGTGCTGACGGATGCGGTCACCCGGGCGCTGCCGGAGTACATGCGGCCGACGCTGTGGATGCCGGTCGACGACGTGACCCTCAACAGCGCCGGCAAGCTCGACCGTCGGGCGCTGCCGGCACCGGACTTCGCCGGTCTCGACGCCGACCACGTCTCGCCGGTGGGTGCTGCCGAGGAGACCCTGGCGCAGATCGTCGCCGGACTGCTCGGACTCGAACGGGTCTCGGTGACCGAGTCGTTCTTCGCTCTCGGCGGCGACTCGATCATGTCCATCCAGCTCGCCTCCGCGGTGCGTGCCGCCGGATTCATGCTGACGCCGCGCGACATCTTCGAGCAGCGGACGGTCCGCGCGATGGCACGCGTGATCGCCGGTGAGGCCCACCGTCTACCGCCGCTCGCCGAGCTCGACGGTGCCGGGAGTGGCGGCCTCCCGCTCCTGCCGGTCATGTCGTGGATGGTCGACCACTCCACCGCGCCGGCGGATTTCGCCGACTTCTCGCAGAACGCGGTGCTGTACGCCCCGGAGGGACTGACCCCTGAGGTGTTCGACGAACTGCTCGACGCGCTCGTCGCGGCGCACCCGATGCTGGCCGCACGACTCGAGCACGCCGACGGTTCCTGGACGCTCACGGCCGGTGCTCGCACGGCCGGACCCCGGCGCACCACCGCCCGGCGTTCGGCCGCACGGGTGGGCACGAGTGAATTCGACGCCGACGTCCGTGCGGCGCATGTCGAGGCGCTCGGACGACTGGACCCGGCTTCGGGTGAGCTCGTCGCGGCCGTCATCGTCACCGATGCGGACGGCGTCGGTCGGGTCGTTCTCGCGGTCCATCACCTCGGTGTGGACGCCGTGTCGTGGCCGATCCTCGTCGAGGATCTCGTGACCGCCTGGGCGCAGCGCGCCGCCGGTCAGACGTACTCGCTACGCGCCGAAGGGACCTCGGAGCGGACCTGGGCACATGCGGTGGCCGGGCAGGTCGAGCGGCGTCACGCCGAACTCGGCTACTGGCTGGAACGCTCACCACACCGGCCCACCGATCTCGGGGTCACCCTCGATCCCGACCGCGATCGCTTCGCGACCGAGGTCTCGGTGGCCCACACCTTCGATGCCGAGGTGTCCGAGGCCGTCCTGACCTCTGTCCCGGAGGCGTTCCGCGGCAACGCGAACGATGTGCTGCTGGGTACGTTCGCCCGCGCGGTCCGCGCGTGGCAGGGTGCCCGTGGCATCGCCGACGTCTCGCCGGTCACGGTGCTCGTCGAGGGCCACGGCCGAGCGGACTCGATCGACGTCTCCGGCGCCGGGCATCCCGAGGGTGGGGAACACAGCGTCGATCTCTCGCGGACCGTCGGCTGGTTCACCACCATCGCGCCGGTGGCTGTCGATCCGTCCGCGGATGTCGTCCACGCGGTGAAGTCGGCCAAGGAAGAGCGTCTGCGCCAGCCGGATTCGGGCCTCGGCTACGGGGTGCTGCGCTACCTCGCGGACACCGAGTTGTCGCGGCGTCCGCTGCCGTCGATCGGCTTCAACTTCTTCGGAGCCGGCCGCGCCGGTCGGGCGTCCGAGGCGGAGGCCGAGATCGTCCCGTTCACCGGCGCACCCGACGCGCCGGCCCTGCCGGCGTCGGTGTCGGGGGCGATGGTCGCCTTGAACCAGTTGAGCGTCAACGTCGGTACCCGGCGGGACGAGCAGGGACGTCGACTCACCGCGAACTTCACGTTCCCGGGTGCTCTGCTGCGAGACGCGGACGTCAACGACCTGGCCGCCCTGTGGGCGGACGAACTCCGGGCACTCGTGGGCCGGGTCGCCGAGGACGGCGACCCCGGACGGTCGCCGTCCGACGTCCCGGGCAGCACGATCACCCAGGACGAGCTCGACGCGCTCGCGGTGCGGTACCCCGGGGCCGACGTGTGGCCGCTCACCCCGCTGCAGGCCGGGCTGTACTTCCAGTCGCAGGTCGCGACGGCCATGGCCGTCACGAATACCGACGACGGGGAACCCGGGGGTGCCGGCGTGGACGTGTATGTCACGCAAGCGGTTCTGCATCTCGGCGGCGACGTCGACACCGGACGCCTACGGTCCGCGGCCGAACAGCTGGTCGCTCACCACCGCGTGCTCCGCAGTGCCTACGTCCGCACCCCGAGCGGCGCCCCGGTGGCAGTCGTGCCGCCGGAGGTGGAGGTCCCGTGGACAGAGGTCTCGGTGGGGACCGATCCCGCCGGTGCGGTCGCGGACGAACTCGTGCGTCAGATCGCCGATGCGCAACGCATCACGCCGTTCGATCTCACCGAACCGCCACTCCTCCGGTTCGTCTGTGTGCATCGCGGGGACCACGACGACACCTCCGTGAGCCTGATCGTGACGAACCATCACATCCTGCTCGACGGCTGGTCGGGCCCGTTGGTTCTCGCCGACCTGCTGGCGCTGTACGCCGGGATGGGTACGTACACGGGCACTCTCGCGGGTGACTCGGACTTCGGTGACCACGTACGTCGCGTCGCCGCGGCCGATCCGAAGCCCGGCCTCGACGCCTGGCGACAGGTGCTCGCGCCGCTCGAGGAACCGACGATGGTGGCCCGCGGCGACGAGGCCACGACGACGTCGTTGCCTCGCAACCACGAGGAATGGCTCGACGCCGAGATGACGGCGGAGATCAACCGGCTCGCCCGCTCACGCGGTGTGACGGTCAGCACGATCCTGCAGTTCGCCTGGGCGGTGCTGCTCTCGCGGATGACCGGGAACCGGGTCGTCGCATTCGGGGAGACGGTATCGGGACGTCCGGCCGATCTCGACGGTGCCGAGGGCATGGTGGGTCTCTTCATCAACACGGTGCCCGCCGTCGTCGACGTCGATCCGTCCGCGTCGATCGGTGACGTGCTCACCGCGATGCAGGGCGACAAGGTCGCCGTGCTCGATCATCAGCACATCGGTCTGGCCGACATCGCAGCGCAGGTCGGCATGGGTGCCCTGTTCGACACGTTGACCGTCTACGAGTCCTTCCCGGTGAACACCGATTCGCTGGCGACCGCGGACACCTCACTCGCCGGCGGTCTGCAGATCGTCGGTGTCGACGCCGACGATTCGACCCACTATCCGCTCAATCTCGCCTCGTCCCCCTCCGGCGACCGGCTCCAGCTGAAGCTGAAGTATCTGCCGTCGGCGTTCGACGAGGAGCAGATCCGGATCTTCGGGACTGCGCTGCGGGAGATCCTGCGGACGACCGTCACCGATCCCGATCTGCGGACCTCGGCCATCCCGCTGCTCGACCCCGTCGCCGCAGCCGACCTGGCACCGGTGTGGGGACCGGTGACGTCGGCACCGCGGCTGCTCGCCGACGTCTTCGCCGACGTGGTCGCAGCGCACGGCGACATCGTCGCGGTCACCGACGCCCACGGTGCGAGGCTGACCTTCGGCGAACTCGACGTTGCGTCGAACCGATTGGCGCGGTGGATGATCGGACGCGGGCTCGGCGTCGACTCGGTCGTCGGCCTGGCCGTCGGCCGGACCGCCGACCGGCTGGTCGTGCAGTGGGCGGTCGCCAAGCTCGGCGCGGCGTACCTGTCGATCGACCCGTCGCTGCCCGCCGACCGGATCGCCCACATGGTCACGGACTCCGGGGTCGAGCTGGTGCTCGGCGCCGGTCGCGACCTCGTCGCCGGTGCGGATGCGGGCGCGGCCGGCATCGAGTGGATCGAGGTCCGGGCGCTGGCCGCGGAGGTCGACGGCTTCGACGGTGCGGCATTGGCGCCCGCTGAGATGCGCGGGACCCCGCAGCTCGACGCGATCGCCTACGTCATCTACACCTCCGGTTCCACCGGCGTTCCCAAGGGCGTCGCGGTGACCTATCGAGGTGCGTATGCGTTCGGAGTCGCCGAGGTCGAGAAGTTCGGTGCGACACCCGGATCGCGGGTCCTGGGTTACGCGTCGCCGAGCTTCGACGCCTCGGTGCTGGAGTGGCTGATGGCGTCGGTGTCGGGCTCGACGCTCGTCTACCGTCCCGACGACGTGGTCGGCGGTCCGGATCTGAGCGCCTTCCTCGGCGAGAACGAGGTGACGCATGCGCTCCTGACACCGGGCGTGCTGGCGACCGTCGAGGCCGCCGAGCTGCCCGCGCTGCGGATGCTCGCCTCCGGCGGTGAGGCGGTCCCGCAGGCGCTCGTGAAGCGGTGGGCCGGACAGGTGGCGTTCCACGACGTCTACGGTCCGACCGAGGCCTCGGTGGCGGTCACCATCAGCGATCCCCTCGACCCGGACGGACCCGTGCACCTCGGCGGACCGATGGCCGGGACCGGCCTGGCGGTGCTCGATCAGGGACTCGCGCCGGTGCCCGTCGGGATGGCGGGCGAGCTGTACGTCACCGGGGTCTACCTCGCACGGGGTTACCTGCGACGTCCGCGCCTGACCGCTGAACGCTTCGTCGCCTCCCCGTTCGGATCGCACGGGGAACGCATGTACCGCACCGGTGACCGCGTGCGGTGGGTGCGGAACGCCGGCGGGCAACTCGTCCTGGAGTACCTGGGACGGGCCGACGACCAGGTCAAGATGCGCGGTCTGCGCATCGAACTCGGTGAGATCGAGAACGCGCTCGCCGACCACCCCCGCATCGACACCGCGGTCGTACTCGGGATCGGCGGATCGGTGGCGACCGCCTTGGCCGCCTATGTCGTTCCCGCCCCGGGTGTGCCGGTCGCCGAGATCGACATCGCCGAGGTGCGGGATCGACTTGCGGAACGCCTGCCGTCGTACATGATCCCGGCGACCATCACGGTGCTCGAAACACTGCCGCTGACGCCGACCGGCAAGCTCGACAAGCGTGCGCTGCCGGCACCGGAATCCGATGCCGGGGATCTCGTGGCACCGGAGACACCCGCCGAGGCGCAGGTGGTCGCGATCTTCCGTGAGCTGCTGGGCGTGGAGACCGTCTCGGTCACCGGCGACTTCTTCGCACTCGGTGGCAACTCGTTGTCGGCGACGCGACTGGCGGCACGCATCAGCGATGCGCTCGGCGCCGACATCGGCGTGCGCGAGGTGTTCGAGGCGGCCACGCCGCGGGCACTGGCGGCTCTCGCCGACGGGCGCGGAGGTCTGCGGGCCGCGGTGACCCCGGTGTCACCGCGACCGGACCAGATCCCGTTGTCGTATGCGCAGCAACGCATCTGGTTCATCAACCGTCTGGACCCGGCTTCGGCGGCCTACAACCTGCCGATCGGTGTCGAACTCAGCGGTGATCTCGATGTCGCCGCTCTGCGGGCGGCGATCGGTGACGTCGTCGCACGGCACGAGATCCTGCGCACCACCTTCCCGTCCGTCGACGGCCGGCCGACGCAGGTCGTCCACGACGCCGACAGTGCCGCGGCACGACCCGACCTGGCCGAATGTGGTTCGCAGGAAGAGCTGTTCGAGGCGCTGACCATCGGGTTCGACGTGACCACGCAGGTGCCGGTCCGAATCCGCTTGTGGCGCCGGGACGATCGGACCTGGGTCCTGGTCGCGGTGCTGCACCACATCGTCGGCGACGGCGAGTCGATGATGCCGCTGATGGGCGACGTGATCGGCGCGTACCAGGCGCGGGTCGAGGGCCGGGTTCCGGAACTGCCGCCGCTGCCGGTGCAGTTCGCCGACTACGCGCTGTGGCAGCACCGGGAACTCGGCGCCTTCGACGATCCGACGTCGGTGGTCGGCCGACAGCTGTCCTACTGGCTCGACCAACTGGCCGGTCTGCCGGACGTGCTGGAACTGCCCGCGGACCGACCACGCCCGACCATCGCGTCCATGCGTGGCCGCCGCGTCGACTTCGAGATCCCGAAGGCGGTCGCAGCCAGGATCACCGGGCTCGCCCGCGACCGGGGACTCACGCCGTTCATGGTGTTGCACGCCGCGCTCGCGGTCCTGCTGGCCCGGGTGACGGCAACCGACGACATCGCGGTCGCGACTCCCATCGCGGGACGCGGCCGGGCGGAGATCGATCGGCTGATCGGCATGTTCACCAACACCCTGGTGCTCCGTACGAGCATCGACCCGGGTATGACGTTCGAGGAGTTGCTCGACGACACGCGCGTCGTCGACCTCGACGCGTTCACCCACGCCGATGTGCCGTTCGAGACGCTGGTGGACCGCCTGAATCCCACCCGCTCGCGCGCGTTCTCACCGCTGGCCCAGGTGATGCTCACCTTCGCCCAACCGGACGGACCGGCGGAGGCGCCGGGTGGGGCAGTGCTGTTCGAGGCGAACGGCCTGACGGTCGCGCCGCTGGAGACGCCGGTCACCTCGGCCCAGCTGGACCTGACGGTCGCGGTGGGGATGCGACATGACCGGTCCTGGTCGGCCAGCATGGTGTACGCGACAGACCTGTTCGACGAGCCGACGGTCGAGCTGTTCGCGCAGCGCTTCGTCACGCTCCTCGACGGGCTCACCGCGCGACCGGACGACGCGGTGGGCGAGAGCCCGCTGGTGACGCCGGCCGAACGGGAGCGGGTGCTCGACTGGTCGTCGGGTGGACGGGGGCCCACGGCCGGGACCGGCACTCTGCCGGGCATCATCGGTCACCGGGAACCCGGGCGCGATGATTGACGGACGTGACACGGGGGGACACTCAGCACGGCGAAGCAGACAGACATGCACCGAGATGGAGGCACGAACCGAGATGGAGGCGAAGCGATGACCGATGTGGTCCACGTGGCGACGAGATCGGATGTCCCCGCCATCGTGTTCGGGACACGTCGCGTCTCCTACAACGAGTTCGGTGCCCGTGTCAGTGTCCTCGCCCGCCGGCTGATCGACGCGGGCGTCGGTCCCGACACCGCGGTGGGTGTCGCGATCCCGCGATCGGTGGAACTGCTCGTCGCGATCCACGCCGTCGTCGCCGCCGGGGGCCACTACGTGCCCCTCGACCTCGACGCACCGACCGACCGCACCCGGTACATGCTGGAGACGGCCGGGGTTCATCTGCTCCTGGTCGGTCGTGACGGTCAGATGCCGGATGTCGCCGATGCCGTCGAGGTCCTCGTCGTCGATGCGGACACCGACATCGACCTGGCGACACCGCCGGTCAGCGATGCCGAACGCCGCGCTCCCTTGCGGTCCGAGGATGCCGCGTACACGCTGTTCACCTCGGGTTCGACGGGTCGGCCGAAGGGGGTGACCGTCTCCCATGCGGCGATCGTGAATCGTCTGGAGTGGATGCGGGACTGGTACTCGATCAAGGATTCGGATGTCTTCGTGCAGAAGACGCCGGTGACGTTCGATGTGTCGGTGTGGGAGTTGTTCCTGCCGTTCGCGGTGGGGGCGACTCTGGTGGTGGCCGAGCCGGATCGGCATGGTGATC
>NZ_JANRHB010000048.1:0-26149 GCF_024733855.1 Gordonia sp. GONU | reverse complement strand
CACCGACGGCGACTCCTACCGCATGACACACCGAACGGAGGTACCACCCACCTAAAACATCCCGCACAGGGTGGGGACTTTTACCTGGCCACCAGCGGGGACATCAAACTGGCCGTTGACAACCGGTCCGGCGCAGGCCGCGCCTCTGGCCCCGGTGGCCTACGTCGACGTCGACCGCTACCTCGGCAAATGGTGGCAGCTGGCGACCGTCCCCTCGTTCTGGGGCGTGACCTGCGCGCGTGACACCAGCGCGTTTTACACCCGGATCGACGAGAAGACCATCGGTGTCGACAACCAGTGCACCGGACCCACCGGCATGCGGGGCGGCGTGATCGGGCGCGCCACCGTCGTGGACACCAAGACGAATGCCCAGTTGAGTGTGCGGTTCCCGCAGACACCGGCCAGCATCAACCCCAACGGGGCGCCGAACTACATCATCGCCTACATCGAGGACGGCGAGAACCCGAACGGTCCGTACAAGTACGCGATCGTCGGTGACCCCACTCGCGCCTCGGGATTCCTGCTCTCGCGCGACAAGGTTGTGTCCGACTCCGAACTGCGTCGGCTGACCAAGGAGATCGAGAAGGTGGGGTTCAACCCGTGCACGTTCCTCGTCTCACCGACGACCGGTGGACGCAGCGACTACTCGCCGCTCTGCATACTGTGATCGCGAACCGGCACTGAACACGACAATCGAAACCATTTCGGCGCAAGCACCAAAGTGCTTGCGCCGAAATGCATCAGCTGGCTTCCGCGTCGGCAACCGTTGCGGCGCGACGGAATTCGTCAGGGGTGAGCCCGTACTTGGCGCGGAATCTGTTCCGCATCGTCGCTGTCGAGGCGAAGCCCGAAGCATGTGCCACCGCTTCGAGTCGGATTCCCCGGGCCCGTCAACAGGCCACGGGCCCAGTCGAGACGGCGGTCGGCGATCATCTCGGCCAGCGACGTGGGACTGCCGGCGAGAACCCGATAGAGGTGCCGGCGACTCACATGCAGGTGCCGCGCCACGACCTCGACACTGAAATCCGGGTCGCGGAAATTACGCTCGATGAGGTCGGTGACCGCGGCGCGCAAATACCGCTCACTCGTTCGCAAGTCCGACACTCCGACACGGGAAACCTGTTCGCTACGCGAAACATGTTCCGGCGCAATGTTCATCACTTGCCCGTCACGACCATTGGGACCTGGGCCCACCTTGTTCCTTCCACGAGAGTTCTCCCACCCGGCAACAGACATTACCGACAGGGGGGTTCCCGGTCTTGGGCCTTTGGTCCCAATTCCATGGGTCTTCGTCTCGGGATTGTGCTGCGACACGCGAACTTTCCCTATCCACTTCGCTCAGGAACTGGGTCAGCCGTCCACCTTCGCGAGCAATCGGACCCGCGCTAGGCGCCGCCTGGCCCGGCGTTGGCCGAATCCCGGCGGGCCCGGGCCGCGCGGGACGCGTAGTCACGCAGGAACAGGGCCTCGGCGAGCGCGATCCGCTCGATCTCGGTCGGATCGACGCTCTCGTTGGGGGCGTGGATCAGGCACCGCGGCTCCTCGACACCGAAGAGCATGATCTCGGCGTCGGGGAAGGTGCTCTGCAGGACGTTGCACAGCGGGATCGAACCGCCCTGCCCCTGGATCAGCACCTCCTCACCGCCGTAGGCGGCCGCGAGCGCGTCGGTGAGCGCCTCATAGGCCGGACCGGATGTCGAGCCGACGAACGGCGATCCCACCGCCTCACGCTCGAAGGACACCCGCGCATTCCATGGGGTGGCCGCCCGGAGATGTTCGATGAGCGCGTCCTGGGCATAGGTGGGGTCCATTCCCGGCGGCACGCGCAGGTTGATGCGCGCCCGGGCGCGTGGCTGGACCGCCGCGGAGGACCCGACCACCGGCGGGCAGTCGATGCCGAGCACGGTCGCGGCGGGACGCGCCCACACCATGTCCGACACCGATCCGGATCCCACCAGCTCGACGCCCTCGAGAACCGTTGCATCAGAGCGGAATTGTTCGGACGGGTAGGAAACGCCAGGCCACTCGGCATCGGCGTCGAGACCGGTGATGGTGGTGTTGCCGTGCTCGTCGCGCAGAGTGGCGAGCATCGCGATGAGCGCGGCCAGCGCATCCGGCGCGGCCCCACCGAACATGCCGGAATGCATTGCCGATCCCAGGGTTTCGACCGTGACGTCGATGTTGGCGATGCCGCGCAACGTCGTCGTGAGACTCGGTCTGCCGACAGCGAAGTTACCGGAGTCGGCGATCAGGATGGTGTCGGCACGCAACAGGTCGGGATGCTCGACCGCGAAATGCTCGAGCCCACCCGTCCCCTGTTCCTCCGAGCCCTCGCCGATGATCTTCACGCTCACACCGAGGTCGCCGGCCAGAGCACGCAGCGCGGTGAGGTGCACGGCGATGTTGCCCTTGCAGTCGGCGGCACCGCGTCCGTACCAGCGGCCGTCCCGTTCCGTCAGCTCCCACACCGGCGAATCCCATTCGTTCTCACCGAGGGGCGGTTGCACGTCGTGATGGAAGTACAGCAGGACGGTCGGCGCACCTTCCGGACCGGGGATCTGCCCGGTGACCGCCTTGGACCCGTCACTGGTCACATGCGCGGCGACATCCTCGACGCCCAGCTCGCGGAACGTTCCCAACAGCCATTCGACCATGCCGTCGCATTCCTCCACCGGGAACTGCTGCGGGTCGTGAACCGAGCGGAACCGCACCATCTCCGTCAGATCCGACTTCGCGCGAGGCATCAACTCCCGCACCCGATCTCGCAATGTCGCGTCATCCATGCACACATCTCCCTGTCGGTTCTCGGCGGTCGGTTCGCTCCGTCGTCTGTGTACCACAGCCCGGTGCGTCAGCTCTTTCCCGCCGCGGTGAGGTCGTGCACACTCAGCTCGCCGCGGCTGATCGCCGCCGTCATCTGGGCATGATCGGCGTCGTTGAGATCTGCGTAGGCGATCGAGAACTCCGCCATGGCATCGGCGAAACCCTTTGTCTCGGAGAGATATCGTGCAATGTCGAAGCGAGTCGACGTCCTGGCGTGCGCCTGGGCGAGCGCCGTCCCGCACAGGCGCGCATAGAGTTTCATCGCGTCGGGTTCGAGTGCCTCGACGACGACCGACCCCTTCCCGTCGCGGAGCTGGCGCACGTAGAAGTCACGTCGCTCGCCGTTCTCGTCGAGCCCCGTCGACCAGCCCAGAAAGAGGTCGCTCGCCGCCTGCAGGAGACGCTGGCCCTCGACGACGCGCTGCCCCTGGTTGTCGAATCCCGAGGTCGGGACGTAATCGGCAAGGACCGACCGCTGAGCCTCCTTCACCTGGAGGAAGAGCGGATCCTCCAGGTTCTTGCCCATCATCAGCACGATCCATGCCCGGGTCCCGACGCTTCCCACCCCGACGACCTTGAAGGCGATGTCGACGAGCGAGAACTGGGCGAGCAACGCCTGCACATGCAACGGCAGTGTCGCCCGGTAACTGTCGACACGCTCCCGGACACGTTCCTCGACCACGGCCGCGTCCTCGCTGGAGAAGCGCTCTTTCAGTGGCACCAGCAGCGGCGGATCGCTGCGGATGTGTGCCGTGCCGTCCGGGTCGATCTCGCAGAGTTTGGCCAGGGCCTGGGCACTGTTCCGGTGCCGGGCCTTGCGAAGCGCCTTCTGCGTCCGCTCCGTCACCGAGGTGTCCAGCCGGTCTCCCAGTTCAGCGACCAGGGAGTCGACATCGATTCCGGCGTACCAACATTCGAGAGTCGTCAGCGAGACACTGCGGTTGATCGTCCGACGGTAGGTCTTCGCCACGGTCTTGGCGATCGTGCGGTTGGTCGTGTCGTCGAAACCGTTGTTGCGGCCCGCGATCGAGAAACTCGCCGCCAGCCGTTTCACGTCCCATTCGAAGGGACCGATGTGGGTCTCGTCGAAATCGTTCAGGTCGAAGACCATTCGACGCTCCGGACTGAAGAACAGGCCCAGATTGCTCAGGTGGGCATCCCCGCAGAGCTGGGTGATGATTCCGGTGTCCGGGGTTCGCGAGAGATCGTCGGCCATGACTGCCGCCGCGCCGCGATAGAACGTGAACGGCGTCGCCGCCATCCGCGCGTGCCGGACGGGGATGAGTTCGGGCACCCTGTTCAGCGCCTGTCTGGCGAGGATCGCCAGCGGGTCGGATCGCTCCCCCGGTGTCGGACACGCGGCCAGATCGGCGGCGGTCGGGACGGGATGCCGCTGGGACTGCGGGTCGGCCGGAGTCGTGGTCACCGGGGTTCCTCCCTGTCGGGTGCGTCCCGTCGCGTTCTGGAACCTCGTGACGCGGGGTCGCGTGTCCCGGGCGCCGGTTGGAGCCCGGAGATGGCAGGCCTCCCGGCGCGCTACTGGTACGAGACGAACCAGGGTGTCGGCGCGACCGTCATGGTCGTCGCCGGCGAGAACGTCGGCTTGTCCTCCGTGTAGAAATTCTTCCAGCCCATCCACACCCCCGCGGGAAGATCACCGAGCAATCTGCGCCAGGTCTCCATCTTGACCGGCGGCGTCCCGTGCCCGTCGGCGTGCAGGACCACCTGGAGTTCCGGTCGGTCGGTGGCGATGTTCTTCCGCTGACCGAGCATGCCGGCGTCGAACTGGTGCAGCACGAAGAGCTTCTGTGGCAGTCCTCGATCACGCACCATTCCCGCGAGCCACGCCGAGGTGCGATTCACCTCGGCGGCCTCGACGGACCCGATCTGCGTCAGGTGTACCTGATCCGGCTTGAGGCGCCACTCCGGGTCGAGCGCCAGCCCGACGTGCGGCAGGGCCAGGAGCTCCGCATACTTCTGGGCCTGGGTCAGGAAGTCCATACGTCCGGGCTGGAGGTCGAGGGTCACGTAGACACCGGCACGTCCGGCCGCCTCGACCCACGGCCGCAACGTCGCGGGGTCGATCATGCTCGTGTAGTTGGAGCCCTCGCCCGGTTCCGACGATGCGACGGTCGCGATGATCTCGAACGCGGGGACGACCGGCTCGGCGCTGACCCGCTGATAGTCGGCCGCGAGACGCCGGACGCGTGCGATCGACGCCTCGATCCCCTGCCGGCCGAGCGGACCCAGGGCCGGCGCGTCGGGGGAACCGTAGAGCGCGACCATCCGCCTGCCCGGGAACACGACCTGTCCTCCGCCGGGGAGTTCCGGCGTTCGCCGCGCCTGGTCGACCCGTGCCGCGAAGTCCTCGCTGTCGCCGAAGCCGGCTCCGACCGCTCGGATCGGGGTCTCCGACGAAGCACCGGCCAGAGCGGCCACGGCATGCGTGTTCGCGCGCGGGTCGGGGAACGGCACCTCGACGACGCGCGCTCCGGAACGAGCGGTCAGCGTGGCATCGACAGGGGTGTCCCGGGAGACCATCACGATCGGTTCGTCCCCGTCTCGCGGCCGGTTGCCTCGCAGGTCCCCGAGATCGATCGCGGGCCGACGACCCTCGAGCCCTTCGACATCGCCGAGTCGCACCACCCGTTGCGCACCGAGCCGCCCCAGCTCGTCGTCGACGTCGTCCGCCGTCTGCGGGGTCACGGTGAGCACCGGCACGTGCTTGTCACCTGCGGTCTCCCCGACGCGATTCCGGGTCTCGGGGTCGGCAAGTGCACCCGGTGCGAGCAGGATCGCCTCGGCGGATCGGGAGTACAACTCGCGGCTGACGAGGACCGCCTCGGGTTTCGCGCCGGACAGGACGGCGGCCCCCGGTTGTGGGTCGGCGAACGCGACGACGTCGTTTGTTCCCGCTTGCCCCGCAGATGCGCTGATGAACAGCCCGAGCATCACGCACACGATCGTCGCGCCGATCAATCTGATCGTCACCCGTGCATTCCTCCCGTTCTCGGTTCCGCTCGACCCGAGGGGTCGGACGTTTCGTGACCGCGATGGCTAGACGGTCGCCCAACGTATCAGCGACGACCGGTCCCATCGACTCCTCACGCGCACCGGTACTCGACCGCACCGCTGTGACCGGTGCCGACCGTCCCACCATGTGACCTGGTTCACGAGCAGTGACGGACGGCGTTGTAGCGTGTGTGCCGTGGACTATTGGGGAGTCATGGTCGGGTTGGGTCTTCTCGCGTCGGCGTTCGGTGCCGCCGCGTTCGTGCGGTACCGGGAACGGGAGTCCGCGACCCTTCAGCGACAGACGGCACTGGCACGCGAACTGCGCGACCTCGCAGGCGCTGACGAGGTTCGTCTGGCCGCAGTGGACGAGTTCTCGCTCACCATCTACCAGCGCCTCTTCTACACCTCGGTGGTGGCGCCGTGGATTCGCTCGGCGGTCTGGGCTCTGCTGGGCGCAGCCCTCGCCGCGGCGGGCGCCGTCGCGACCGGTCCGATCGACGGGGTGTACGCCACGGTCGTCCACGTCGTCACGATCGCCGCGTCCGCGATCTTCGGGCTGGCCGCACTCGTCTTCGCCGGCATCGCGCTCTACCACTCGGCGTCGACTCCTCGTGTCTCCTTCCGCGATTCCTACGCGGTCGACGACGACGCCGGCTCACACGTCGCCGTCACGAACACAGCAGGCACCGACACCTCGACCACCGACCATGAGTCCGCCGCGAAGAAGGTCATCGAGAAGAAGACCACCGAGAAGAAGGCCACCGAGCCGGCCGGCGACTGACGCCGACCAGAGATCCCGAGCCTTCCGAACATCCACGACGACATCGGAATACGACGAACCCCGCCGGTGAGACCGGCGGGGTTCGTCGCTGTGAAAGGCCCCGATCAACGGGGTGTTCTGCTGGTCAGGCGACCTGTGCCTGCCACATCCAGTGCAGCTGTTCGAGTTTCGACGCGAACGAGATGAGCAGATCCTGGGTCACCGGGTCGGCCTCCTCGGTGGCGTCGATGCGCTCGCGGAGTCCCGCGACGACCGCCTTCAGGTTGGCGACGATCGCGTCGACGACATCCGAGTCCTTGGTCCAGCCTTCGCCGAATCCCTTGGTGTTCGCGGTCTTCGCCACGGTTTCGGCGCGCCCGTCGGGACTGACGCCGATCGCGGTGGCACGCTCGGCCGCCGAGTCGGTGAACTCACGCGCCACGGTGACCAGTTCGTCGAGATCGAGGTGCACCGATCGGAACTGCTTGCCCACGACGTTCCAGTGGGCCTGCTTCGCGATCAGGCTGAGGTCGATCAGGTCGACGAGGGTGTCCTGCAGGGCCTTTCCGGCCACGGACTGCTGCTCGTCGGTGAGAGTGCTGGTGATGGGAGTGGTGGTCATGATCAAGAACTTCCTTTCTTGTCATATCTGGGCGCTCCGGAGCCGGTCTCGATGCCCCGGTGGGGAATGACGTCCCGCTGGGAGGGAAACGAATGGGAACCAGTTGCCGCCGTGTGACCCCTCGAATCAGACGGTGACGGTGACCTTCTGATCGATGTTGCCGCGGGTGGCCTTGGAGTACGGGCAGAACTCGTGCGCCTTGTTCGCCAGTTCCTGGGCTTTGGCCTCGTCGACGCCGGGGATGGAGACCTCGATCGCCACGGCGAGACCGAAACCGCCGTCGGCCGGGTCCTTTCCGATGCCCACCGTCACCTTCACGGTGGACTCGTCGGGCACCGGGCTACCGGCCGCCTTCGACGTGGCGCGGAGGGCGCCCAGAAAACATGCGGCGTACCCGGCCGAGAAGAGTTCTTCCGGATTGCTGCCGTCGCCGCTGCCACCCATTTCCTTCGGCGGCCGTAGGGAGAGGTCGATCCGGCCCGTCGCCGAAACCACCTCACCGTCACGTCCACCACCGGACGCCTTGGACGAAATGGTGTACACCGGCTCGATTGCCATCGGAGATCCTCCTGAGTTCGGGTCTTCGGGTGAGTCGCGATCACAGACAGGGTCGGCCGTAGAACCAACGTTCTGTCCAACAGACCAGTACCCGGAATCATTCCGACCAAACCGGCAGGTGGCGGGCCTGACAAAGTCGGCGCCGACGTGTCGGCGCCGACGTTCAGCGGCCGCGCAGCATACGGGTCGGCTTCATCCTCGTGGATTCGGGCAGCCACGTGTTCACCGACCGACGCAGCGTGAAGAGCGCGGCGATCACCAGCAGGGCGAACTGCACGTAGCTGAGGACGACCATCGTCGACGTGATGTCCGGATAACGGAAGAGCAGGTCGACGCCGACGGGGATACAGAGGAGATGAACCACCACCGCGGCGAGGAAGAAGTTGCGGCAATGACGGCTGTGGTGGGTGGCCGCTGCCACCAGGAGCAGGTACTCGATCACCAGCACCACTACGATCATCACCAGCATGAACGGCGGGAAGAAGCCGGCCAATGTATCGATCTGGTCCTCGGGGGCGGAGTTGGCCGGGTCGGACACGACCCCCTCGAGCAGACGGAGCCGCAGGTCGTCGGTGATGGTGCTGAGGTTGAAGAAGCCGTAGACCGCCAGGATCGACCCGATGACCGCCGCGGCCCACCAGACCACGCGGGCGTGGAGGACCAGCGCCACCGGTGGGCGGCCCGGATCGGCCGGCCGCGGCGGATAGAGCGAGGCCTGGTCGTGGTCACGCGACGACCGTTCCAGCTCGGCGAGGTCCTCGGCGTCGAGTTCTGCCTGGCTCGGGATGCGTTCGGGGTCTCGATCGTGGGGATCCCCGTTCGCACCTCCCCCCGGCCCGTGCGGATCGTTCATTCCTCGATCCTGCCATCCGGGCCTCGGGTACCGACAGGTCCCGGGCCCTGAGGAGCGTCCGGAGCTTGCGGAGGACGCGTCACGAAGGGCCGGCGGGCCCAGACTGCGGTTCGAGTCGTTCTGCTCCTCGGGTCTACTTCTGGAACTCGCCGAGGACGAACTCCATACCGGGCAGGAAGGTGCCCAGCATGGGGACAACGTGGTTGACGATCGACTTGGTCAGGATCGGCGGCGTCGGGTTCGTGACGAACCGGACGTCGGCGCCCTGTGCGCGCCAGTCCGCGGCGAGCTGCGCGACCTGGCCGTATGGGATCACGTCGTCGTGGAGGCCGCCCTCGAGGAACACCGGCGCGTTCGGCTTGAGACGGCCGATGCGCTGTTCGCCGACGACCTTCTGCACTCCGGGCGATCGCGCGATGACCGCGGAGAGCGTCTCGCCGGTGCGCGTCCAGTTCTGCGTCCGCTGGAATCCGTACGCCGGGATGATGTCACCGATGCAGCTCGTCGAGATCTGCTTCAGCGCAGCCTTTCCGGACGCGTTGGTCTCCCTGTGCACCACGTCGGCGACCTCCGGATACCGCTGGGTGAGGCCGTTGATGGCGAATCCGATGGCCCCGGCGATGGTGCTGCCGTCGATGGCCGGGATGACCTTCTCCAGGTCGGCCGGCGGCGCACCGGCGTAACTGGCACGGACGTTCAGTTCCGGCGCGTAGGTCGCGGCGAGTTCGGCGGCGGACGCGGCGGCGCCCCCGCCCTGCGAGTAGCCGGCGAACCCCACCGGCGCATCGGCCGGGGCCCCGGAGGCGCGTAACGCCGCGCGGGCACCGTCGAGCATGGCGTGGCCGGTCTCGGACCGGTTGACGTAGGTGTGGATACCCGGGGTGCCCATGCCGATGTAGTCGGTGACGAACACCCGAACGCCGTTGAGCAGCATGTAGTACATCTCCGGCGCGGTGTAGTTCACGCCGATACTGGGTTTGGAGATGTCGATCGACACCGGCAGGCTCATCATCTTCGACGCCGCGCACTGGTCACCTTGGCCGATGGTGCCCGGGCCGACGACGACGGTCGGCCGCGGCCCCTTCCCGCGCCATGGCGCGGTCGGCTCGACGACGGTCCCGGTCACGGCCGCGGGGGTGCCGTCCTGGTAGGTCGAGGTGTACATGACCTTGCGGGCCGTGCCCGGCCACTGTCCGGGCGCGCCCGGGATCTGCAGGAGCAGCGGGATCTCCTGGCTCCGGATCACCGAGCCGGGCTCGGTGGCGAAGGACGACGGCGGCGTGTAGAAGTCGGCCGCACTCGCGTCCGGCGCCGGACTGATCAACGCGGCCGCGCATGCGGCCGCCACCCCCGCGATCGCGGCCGTTCGCAGGCGTGACCTGCGGCGCGACCCGATGCTCATTCCCGACTTCAGCTTCATGGGCGAGTAACCTACCTCACAGTAAGTTGAGTCAGGTGACTGGGTCGGCCTCGAGGGCGTGTTGTGAGTGACCCTTGATCACGACACCTCGGTGACCTGGCCGTCCGCGACCGTCATCGGCCGGCCGGCACGATCTTGAGCATCCGCCCGACCGTCGCCTGCCACAGCGCTCCGTCCGAGGTGATGGTGCCGGTGAGTTCGAGCGGTTCGTCGACGGGCGCATTCCCGACTTGTCGGGTCTCGACACGGCGTCCGGTCGCGAAATCCGTTGCGATGTAATCGACCGGACCGAGCTGTTGCGGCCGGCCCGGAGCCCACGGACCGTAGCCGAACGCATGGATCAGGCCGTCCGCGCGCGAGAGCTTCGGCAGCGTCGCGATCCGGTCGGAGTTCTCCCACACGCGCCGGCACCCGTTCTCGTCGACGTCGATTCGGGTCGCGCCACCGGTGAAGGGGGCGTCCGCGGGAACAGCCGGACCGGTCACCGCCATCGGCGGATACTGGTATCCGTACGTGCTGGGGATGACGAGGGAGTTGCCCCAGGCCATCGGTGAGTTCTCGGTACCCGGCCCCGAACGGTCGAAGGCCCGCATCCGGCACACCTCGGACCCGTCGTCACTGCGGAACACCCGGAGGTCCGGCCGCTCCGCGTTGTCAACGATCGCGACCCAGCCGTCACCGCCCGGGCCGAAGTACGTGGGGGTGGTCCCCGATCCCCAGGTCAGCTGGCCGGGTTTGCGTGCAGGGCCACGATCGTACGATCGACGCCACACGATCCGCGGCGCGGCACCGCGTTCCGCGCGCATCTCGTACAGGGCGTGCGTCGTCAGGATCGACGCCCCCGATCGCCGGATCGAGAGTCCGTTGCCGAGTTGTTCGCCCCGCGGCAGTCGCGTCGAGTGAACGCGCTTGTCCTCATCCACCGTCCCCACGACGCCGCGGGTCGTCGCAAACCAGACGCGCCCGTCGAAATCCGGTGCGAGACCGGTGATCGTGTCGCCGGTCGGGATGTGGGCCGAGACATCGACGCGGTCATCGACCTGGACTTGCCAGCCGGTGACCGTCTTTCGATGTGCGACAAGGAGAATCGACCCGGACCCATCTGCGACGACGACCCGGTCGCGGTCGTCGAGGTAACCGTAGACCCCGCCGAGCAGTCCCCCTTTGGTCAGTTGCCTCGACGCCAATGGTTGCGCCGTACGGGGATCGAACAGAACGATGGTCGGCGCCGCGAAGGCCGGCGGCGAGGTCGCCACGAACTGCGTGCACAGCGCGACCGGCATCCCGTCGCGGCCGACGAAGGTCGCCGCGCAGGCCCCACCGGGAATCGACGAGGCGGCGAGGCGCGCGCCACGCCCCGGTCCTCGGTGTCCCGTCGAGTCGGTGGACGCCAGGTCGCCGTGCATGAGCGAGGTGCCTGCGGGACCGAGACCGGATGCCGGCGAATCAGGCTGTGCTGCGGCGGGATACGCGGCCACCGCCATCACCAGCGCGCCGGCGAACACCCACATGCGAAGTCGCGTCATGAGTCGTCAAGCTACCGCAGAACCGTCCCGGAGATCCGCCCTCCAGAGGCCATTCGACGACAATATGTCGACGTCCCGGCTCCTGAGGGCGCATTCCAGGGGCGGTTCACCGGGGCGTTTTTCAGAGCGGCGCGGTCGGCTCCGTCAGATCACCAGCCCCAGCGCCAGCACGACGACCAGGCCGCTGACCGAGAGGAGGGTCTCCATCATCGACCACGTCTTGAAGGTCTGGCCGACGGTCATGCCGAAGTACTCCTTGACCAACCAGAAACCGGCGTCGTTGACGTGGGACAGGAAGACCGAACCGGCGCCGATCGCGAGGACGACCAGGGAGACCTCGCCCGAGCTCAATCCGTCCACGAGGCCGAGCATCAGCGAGGACGCGGTGATGGTCGCGACGGTCGCCGACCCGGTGGCCAGGCGGATCAGCGCGGCAAGGACCCAGGCGAGGACCAGTATCGGAATGTTCGCGCCGGTGGCCCAGTCCGCCAGCAGCGTGCCGATGCCGGTGTCGACGAGGACCTGCTTGAAACCGCCACCGGCGGAGACGATCAACAGGATGCCGGCGATGGCGGGCAGTGCCGCACCGGTGCACTTCGAGATCGTCTCGCGGTCCATCCCCGAGCCGCGGCCCAGCGTGAACATCGCGACGATGACGGCGATCAGCAGTGCGATCAGCGGGGTACCGAGGATGTCGAGAATCCTCCGCACGGGTTGATCTTCGTCGGAGATGAAGATCTCGGCGAGCGCCTTGCCCAGCATCAGGACGACGGGCAGCAAGACGCTGAACATGGTGATCCCGAAGGACGGCCGCTTGGTCGTCGGACCGTCGTCGGGGTCGACGTCGAAGGTGTGCGGCGCCTCGACGGTCACCCACTTCCCGGCGACGGTGGCGAACAGCGGGCCCGAGACGATGATCGTCGGGATGGCCACGCCCACACCGAGAGCGAGCGTCAAGCCGAGGTCGGCGCCAAGAGCGTCGATCGCGACGAGCGGGCCGGGATGCGGGGGAACGAAACCATGCATGGCCGAGAGGCCGGCGAGCGCGGGGATGCCGATGGGGATCAGGCCCAGACCGGACCGCCGGGCGACGAGATGGATCACCGGCATCAGGAGCACGAGACCGATCTCGAAGAACATCGGCAGTCCGATGATGGCGCCGACCAGGGCCATCGCCCACGGCAGCATCCGCGGCGAGGCGTGCCCGACAATCGTGTCCACGATCTCGTCCGCTCCGCCGGAGTCGGCGAGGAGTTTCGCGAACATCGCGCCGAGTGCGATGAGGATGCCGACACCGGCTGCAGTCGAACCGAATCCGGTGGTGAACGACTCCAGGACCGTCGGGATCGACTCACCCGCGACGATGCCGACGGTGGCACCGCCACCCACCAGCGCGAGGAAGGGATGAACCTTGGCAACGGTGATCGCGACGACGATGACGGCGATGCCGGCCAGCGCCGCGACGACGAGTTGCCAGCCCGCCGCGACGGGTTCGGGCAGATCCGCGCCGGCGGCAAGGATCGTGGTGGTGGACAACATGTTCAGTTCTCCTCGCCGTTGGGGAGTGAAGCAACGAGTTCGTCGACGATGGCGTCGACGCTCTGGTCGACGTCGACGGTCAGTCCGCGTTCATCGGAGGTCAGGGGTTCGAGGGTGTCGAACTGGGAGGCGAGGAGCGCCGACGGCATGAAGTGACCCGGACGCGATGCCTGCCGGCGCGCGATGACCTCGACCGAGCCGGCCAAGTGCGCGAAGAGCACCGACGGCTCATGTCCGCGAAGGCGGTCGCGGTACTCGAGCTTGAGCGCCGAGCAGCTCATCACGCCGCCGTCACCGTGCTCGGCCAGCCAGACGCCGATGGACTCGAGCCAGGGTCGGCGGTCGTCGTCGTCGAGCGGTTGCCCGGCGGACATCTTGGCGATGTTCTCCGCCGAGTGGAAGTCGTCGGCATCAGCGAACGGCACACGCAAACGCTGCGCCAAGGCGGCTCCCACCGTCGACTTACCCGACCCCGAGACCCCCATGACGACCACCGGTGATCGCATGCCAACTCCTCCACATCGCTGTGCTGCTGATCACGGAGACTGCCGCAATAGTCATACTTATGCAAGTCGCGAGAACAATAAGTACGCCGATTGGAAGTAGCTGCCGCTAATGAGAAGATGAAAACGTGAGTCAGAGCACACGTGGGACCACCGAGCGCCACGACGAGATCCTCGCTGCCATCGGTCGGCGCATCGTCTCGGGAGCGCACCCCGCCGGCAGCGTCCTGACACTCGACGCCATCTGCACCGACCATGGGGTATCCCGAACCGTGGCCCGCGAGGTGATCAAGGTCCTCGAATCGATGGGACTCGTCGAGTCACGACGCCGCGTCGGCATCACCATCCAGCCACGGACCCGCTGGAGTGTCTTCGACCCGCGACTGATCCGGTGGCGTCTCGACGGCGCAGACCGGTCGGACTTCCTCGCAACCCTGTCGGAACTACGACGCGGATTCGAGCCCGTGGCGGCCGCGCTGGCCGCCGAACGCGCGAACGAACAACAGTGCCGCATCCTCGCAGCCGCGGTGTCGGACATGTCTGTTCACGGCCGCACCGGCGACCTGGAGTCATACCTACTGGCCGACAAGGTCTTTCACCGCACCTTGCTGGAGGCGAGCGGCAACGAGATGTTCCGGTCCCTGGCCGACGTCGTCGGCGAGGTGCTCGCCGGACGCACCCATCACGGAATGATGCCGACGTCGCCCAACCCGGCCGCGATCGCCCTGCACGACGACGTGGCACGAGCAATACGCCTCCGCGACCCGAAGGCCGCGGAGGCGTCGATGCGCGAGATCATCACCGAGGCGGCAGCGGCCGTCGCCCCTTCCCCGCCTGAGGCGTGAGCGGAGCGAGCCCCCCTTCGCTGCCTGAGGTGCGAGCGGAGCGAGCCCCCTCCGCCGCCTGAGGTGCGAGCGGAGCGAGCCTCGAAGGCCGCTCAGACCAGCAGTTCGGCGATCTGAATCGTGTTGAGGGCAGCGCCTTTTCGCAGGTTGTCACCCGAGACGAACAACGCGAGACCGCGACCTTCGGGGGCACCCGGGTCCTGACGGATGCGACCCACGAGCGAGACGTCCTTGCCGGCGGCCGCGAGCGGCGTCGGCACGTCGGCCAGCTCCACACCGGCTGCGGCGCCGAGGATCTCCTGGGCACGGGCCACCGACAACGGGTTCGCGAATTCGGCGTTGATCGACAGCGAGTGTCCGGTGAAGACCGGCACGCGCACACAGGTGCCACTCACGAGAAGTTCCGGCAGACCGAGGATCTTGCGCGATTCGTTGCGCAGCTTCTGATCCTCGTCGGTCTCGCCGGAGCCGTCGTCGACGAGCGAACCCGCAAGTGCCACAACGTTGAAGGCGATGGGCGCGACGTACTTGTTCGGTGCCGGGAAGTCCACGGCCGAGCCGTCGTGGACGAGCTTCTCGGCCTCGCCGGCCACCGCGCGCACCTGGGTGGCGAGTTCCTCGACACCGGCCAGACCGCTGCCGGAGACCGCCTGATAGCTGGAGATGATGAGGCGCTGCAGTCCGGCTTCGTCGTGCAGCGGCTTGAGTACCGGCATCGCGGCCATCGTGGTGCAGTTGGGGTTGGCGATGATGCCCTTGGGCGGGTTCTTCGCCAGCTCGCCGTTGACCTCCGAGACCACCAGCGGCACATCGGGATCCTTGCGCCACGCCGACGAGTTGTCGATCACCGTGACGCCGGCCGCAGCGAAACGCGGTGCCTGCTCACGGGACATCGTGGCACCCGCGGAGAACAGGGCGATGTCGAGACCGGCGGGGTCTGCGGTCGCCGCATCCTCCACCACGATCTCCCCGTCGCCCCAGGGAAGTTTCTTGCCCGCCGACCGCGGCGAGGCGAAGAAGCGCACCTCGTCGGCCGGGAAGTTGCGCTCCGCCAGCAGGGTTCGCATGACGGCGCCGACCTGACCGGTCGCGCCGACGACTCCGATACGTGCACCCACGGTTATCGGCCCGTTCCGGCGTAGACGACGGCTTCTTCTTCGCCACCGAGATCGAAGGCCGCATGCAGGGCGCGCACGGCGTCGTCGAGTTCGGTGTCGCGGCACAGCACCGAGATACGGATCTCCGAGGTGGAGATCAGTTCGATGTTGACGCCGGCCTCGCTGAGCGCCTCACAGAAGGTCGCGGTGACGCCCGGGTGCGACTTCATGCCGGCACCGACGAGCGAGACCTTGCCGATGTGATCGTCGTACAGCAGATCGGTGAACCCGATCTCCTGCTGCAGCTTGGTGAGCTTCTCGACGCCCAGCGGGCCGAGCTCGCGCGGCAGGGTGAAGGTGATGTCGGTCTTGCCGGTGTCGACCTTCGAGACGTTCTGCAACACCATGTCGATGTTGATCTCGGCGTCGGCGACGGCCCGGAACACCTTGGCGGCGTAGCCCGGCTTGTCGTCGAGACCCACGACGGTGATCTTGGCCTCGCTGCGATCGTGTGCGACGCCGGTGAGAATGGCTTCTTCCACGGGAATGTCCTCCATCGATCCGGTCACCACGGTGCCGGGTTTGGTCGAGTACGACGAGCGCACGTGAACGGGAACGTTGTACCGGCGGGCGTACTCCACGCACCGCAGCATCAGGACCTTCGCGCCACAGGCCGCGAGCTCGAGCATCTCCTCGAAGGAGACCTTGTCGAGGCGGCGGGCGTCGGGGACGATGCGCGGGTCGGCGGAGTACACGCCGTCGACGTCGGTGTAGATCTCGCAGACGTCGGCGTCGAGGGCCGCCGCCAGCGCGACGGCGGTGGTGTCGGAGCCGCCGCGGCCGAGCGTGGTGATGTCCTTGGTGTCCTGCGAAACACCCTGGAACCCGGCGACCAGCACGATCTTGCCGTCGTCGAGTGCGCTGCGGACCCGGCCCGGCGTGACGTCGATGATCTTGGCCTTGCCGTGGCTGCTCGTCGTGATCACGCCGGCCTGCGAGCCGGTGAACGACTGTGCGTGTGCGCCAAGGGAACTGATGGCCATCGCCACGAGTGCGTTGGAGATGCGCTCGCCGGAGGTGAGGAGCATGTCCATCTCCCTCGCCGGCGGCGCCGGATTGACCTGCTGGGCGAGGTCGAGTAGTTCGTCGGTGGTGTCGCCCATCGCCGAGACGACGACAACAACGTCGTTGCCCTGTTTCTTCGTCTCGACGATGCGCTCGGCAACGCGACGGATGCGTTCGGCCGTTGCGACCGAGGATCCGCCGTACTTCTGCACCACGAGGGCCACGTCGAGTTACCTCCCGCCGGCTCGTGCGCCGGTTCGATAGACGTCAGCTTGCTCGGACAACCTTACCGGGCACCTGTGCGACGCTCTGACCTGGTCACCGGCACGATGTGATCCGACGCACACGGCGCGCCTCCTGTGGTCGTCGCCGACGACCTAGGATTCTTCGGGTGGCCACCCCAACCGACGTCGACGATCCGGGCCGTCGTCCCGACCCCGATCCGGTGACGGGCGGAGACCGCGCCGACAGCCGGTTCATCCCTCCCGGTGGGTCGGCGGACCCGGCGGCGACACGACGCGCCGCCGACCCGCGACCCCCGTTCGCGGGCTGGGTGGGCCGGCATCGCTGGTGTCTCGACGCCCTCGTCGTATACCTCGTCATTCGCGCGATCGGCATCCTCACACTCGCGCGATTCGCGGACCTGCGGGACACCACCCTCGGCAAGGCCCTCACGGTGTGGGACGGGCAGTGGATGCTCGCGATCGCCACCCACGGATACGACGGCGTTCCCGCGAGCCTGACCGATGCGCGCGGTGTCCACACGTCCGACACCGCCTACGCCTTCTTTCCCGGCTATCCGTACCTGGTCGGGTGGCTGGCGAAGCTGCCCGGGCTGACGCCGTTCGGTGCGGCTCTGACCCTGAATCTCGTTCTCGGATGCATCGCCGCGGTCGGCGCGGCACGGCTGGGCATGGTCTGCGCGCGGCTCATGTCGAGACGCTCCCCGGTGGGTCCCGCACCCGAGCGCGCGACCGGACTCTTTCTGGTGGTGCTGTTCGCCGCCACCCCGATGTCGATCGTGCTCAACATGGCCTACACCGAGGCGATGTTCTGCGCCCTCGCGACGTGGGCACTCGTCGGAATCCTGGAGAAGCGCTGGCTGCTGGCCGGCGTGATGGCCGGGCTCTGCGGCTTCTGCCGGCCCACCGCCGCGGTCATCATCGGGGTCGTGATCGCCGCCGCGATCGTCTTTCTGTGGAACAGCCGCAACACCGCCGGGGTCACCCCGGCGGACCGCGTGCGTGCCGCCGCGGCGATCGTCATCAGCCCGCTCGGCTATCTGGGCTATCTGGGCGTCGTCTGGGCGCACACCGGTTCACCGACCGGATGGTTCCGCATCCAGACCGACGGGTGGGACACCGAATTCGACTGGGGTGTGGCCGCATTCAACTTCGTCAACGAGCAGTTGGTCCATTCCGCCGAGGTCGCCACCACCGCGACGTCGTGGATCGTCCTGAGCACGCTCGTGATGCTCGGTGTGGCGGTCTGGGCGCGGTTGCCCTGGCCGGTGTTGCTGTACGGCTCGTTGCTCGTCGCCCAGATCGTGTTGTCGAGCGGCCTGATGATGAGCAGGCCGCGGCTCCTGCTGCCGGCGTTCGTTCTGCTGATCCCGCTCGCGATGGCTCTCGCACGGGCGCGACCGGTGGTCGCCGGGCTCATCGTCGTGCCGATCGTGATCGGCAGTTCGTGGTTCGGCGCCCACATGCTGACGGTGTTCCCGCATGCCGTGTGACCGTCCGCCCCGGGACTGACCGGGTTCAGCGGGCGGAGGCCTCGAAACCTGCGCAGAGATAACCGATTCCGGCGTCCAGACGGGCCCGCGGGTCCAGCAGATGTGCGGCGTCGGCGCGTCCGGCGAGACGAGCGAGGTGCGGAGGCACCGAGGCGTCGGATCTCCCAGCGAACACGTCGGCCAGGCGAGCCGAGGGCAGCGACGTCTCCTGCCCCTGGTCGCTGAGCAATTGGTCGCCGACGGCCATCAGTGCGACGCCGTGGACGAAGCTCCACACGGTCAGCGCCATGTCGGTGGCACGTTCGATGCCGGCACCGAGTTCGAGGAAGCCGGCGGACAACCAGTCGAGACACTCCAGGGATGCCTCGCCGTAACTGAGTCTCGGCGATGCGTAGGCGAGCACCAGCCAGGGGTGCCGCTGATAGAGCTCCCAGTCGACGTCGACGGCGACCCGGACACGCTCGCGCCACGACGGCGCGGTCTCGACCGGGTAGGGGTAGCGCTGACCCACTTCCTCGGCCATCGCCTGCAGCAGCGCGTCCTTGTCGGCCACATGCCGGTACAGCGACATCGCGCCGACCCCGAGTTCGTCGGCGACCCGCCGCATCGAGAGGCCGGTGAGTCCGTTGGCATCCGCGACCCGGATCGCGGCGTCGACGATGCTCGCCGGCGACAGCTTGGTGGTGTCGGACGTCACCTGCGATTCCTCCTGGCCGGGCTCGGGAACAAACGGATTGCGTACAGCGTACTCATCCCCGTACCCTGTCTCGCGTACACCGTACGCAACCTCGCCGGTTGAGCCGGTACGGAGCGTAGCGACGCACCGTGTCGAAACCCCCTCAAGGAGAACCATCGTGTCCACCCGCCTCGACCCGTCGAATCGGCAGCAGCCCCCGGGCGCCGCCGACCGACGTACCTGGCTGGGACTCGCGGTGCTCACGCTCCCGGTGTTCCTGGTGTCGATGGACGTCTCCGTCCTCTACCTCGCGATCCCATCGATCACCGACGCGCTCGCACCGTCGGCCGCCGAGCAGCTGTGGATCCTCGACATCTACGGCTTCCTGATCGCCGGACTGCTGATCACCATGGGCAACCTCGGCGATCGGGTCGGCCGCCGTCGAATCCTGCTCGCCGGCGCCGCCGTGTTCGGCGGGGCATCGATCCTGGCCGCGTTCGCGCCGACCGCCGGCATCCTGATCGCCGCGCGCGCCCTCATGGGCGTCGGCGGGGCGACGCTGATGCCGTCGAGTCTCTCGCTGATCGCCAACATGTTCTCCGATGATCGTGAGCGGGGGCGCGCCATCGGCGTGTGGACCGCCGCCTTCGCTGGCGGCGCCGCCGTCGGTCCGGTCATCGGCGGCGTTCTGCTGCACCACTTCTGGTGGGGTTCGGCCTTCCTGATCAACGTGCCGGTACTGGCCGCACTCCTCGTTCTCGGCCCCCGCCTGATCCCCGAGTACAAGGCCCCGTCGGCCGCACGGTTCGACGTGCTCGGCGTCGTGTTGTCGATGGCCGGCATCCTGCCCGTCGTCTACGCGGTGAAAACCCTGGCGAGCGACGGTGTCGATCCGGGCGTCATCGTCATCGGTCTCGTGGGCGCGGCACTGCTCGTCGGCTTCGTGGTCCAGCAACGCCACTCCGCAGCCCCTCTGCTCGACCTGAAGCTGTTCCGGAACGCGCAGTACGTCGGCGCGATCACCGTCGCCCTCGTCGGCATGATGGCGCTCGGCGGGATGTCGTATCTGACCGGTGTCTATCTGCAGTCGGTGATGGGGCACGACGTCCTGGCCGCCGCGGTGGCCGGCCTCCCGATGGCGGTTGCGGTCGCCGTGTTCTCGATCGGCGCTTCCCGTATCGCATCGATGGTCGGCACGCGCACGGCCTTCCTCGGCTCGGTCGTGCTGGCCGCGATCGGCAACTTCGGCCTGCTCGCCCTGACCACGTCGTCGCCGATCTGGGTCTACCTCGTCTTCACCTCGATCGCCGGTATCGGTTACGGCATCCAGTTCAGTCTGGTGTCGGTCGTGGTCGTCGGCGCGGTTCCACCAGAACGGTCGGGCTCGGCGTCGGGTATCTCGGAGACCAGCTTCGAACTCGGCAATGCCCTCGGCCTCGCCCTGTTCGGTTCACTCGCGACGCTCGTGTTCCGCGGGCATCGCGACGGATGGTCGTTCGGCGACACCCTCGGCGAGACACTGCATCGCGCGCTCGAGATGGGGACTCAGGGAGACGGTCTCGCGACCGCGGCCCGCCAGGCCTACGTCGAGGGCATGCACGCCGCCTCGCTCGCCATCGGAATCGCACTGACACTCCTGGGCATCGGTCTGTTCTTCGCCATGCGCGAACCCGTCACTCCCGCGGATGCCGGCGCGCAGACCGGCACCGACGAAGACACTGTCGCCACGCCGCTACCCTCGACCGAGTGCACGAACTGATCGACGGGCGATGGAGCGCGCGAGGTTACGACCCCGCCGCCACCATTTCCGTGGCGGACCTCACGACCATCGTCGACGCCGGGCGGTGGGCACCCACCTGGGGTCGCATGCAGCCGGTCCGGTTTCTCGTCGGCCGCCGCGGTGACGAGACCTTCGAGGCCCTCAGCGGCGTGCTGACCCGCGGCAACGCCGGATGGGCGCCGCGGTCGGCGGCCCTGGTCCTGGTCTGCACAACGGACCGCCCCGACGATCCGAAGGAACACACCTACGCGGCCGTCGACGTCGGCCTCGCGGTGTCCCAGATGATCCTGCAGGCCGAGGCGCTCGGCTTCAACGGTCATCCGATGGCCGGCTTCGACGCCGCGGCCGCGACCACCGCCCTCGACATCCCGGCCGGCATACGGCCCCTCGTACTGCTGGGGATCGGCGCCCTCGTCGAGGACCCCGCGTCGTTGCCCGAGGACATCCGCGAGCGCGACGAACGTCCCCGGACCCGACTCCCGCTCGACGAGGTCGCGTTCGCCGGCCGGTGGGGCCGCTCAGCATTCACCGGTCTCGAAATGTGACCGATGAGGCATCTGCCCCCGGATCCGCGCCCGCACGGCGACGTCCCCGCCGCGATCGGTGATCGTGACGGGGACGTCGTCGTTCTGCGGACCGCGAATCAGTCTCGGCCCGAACACGTTCAGCCGACCAGCGCGGGTTCCTCCTCGGGCGACTCCGTCGCGGCGCGCATGGCCTTGTCCTTGGTCTCCACGATCAGGATCGTGCAGACCACGCTGAGCGCCGACAGGCCGGCGAGCAGGACACCCACCCAGATCGCCCCGGGGCCGGCGATCAGTGGCGCGGCGATCAGCGGCGGGATGGCTCCGCCGAAGATGCCGGCGAGGTTGTAGCCCATCCCCGCGCCGGTGTAGCGGTACCGCGCCTCGAACAGTTCGGGAAGCAGCGCACCCGCGGGGCCGTAGGCGATTCCGAAGATGAGCAGGGTGCCGATCAGGCCGATGACGAAGGCGAATCCGCCGCCGATCTCGAGGATCGGGAACAGGACCAGCGCCCACGGGACGGCGATGGCGCACGAGGTCAGGATGACCCGGCGACGACCCACCCGATCGGACCACATGGCCGACGCGGCGGTGGACAATCCGAACACGATCGCGGCGATCATTCCCGCACTCAGCACAAAGGTGCGTGACAGGTCGAGGCTCTTGGTGCCGTAGTTCGTGAGGAATGCGGTACCCATGTAGAAGAGCGAGAACAGGCTCGCCAGCGCACCGCCGGCGATGAGGATCTCTTTCCACTGGTGACGGAAGGCATCGAGGAACGGCAGAGCGGGTTCGTTCGACGCCGGACCATCCGACGCCGCGGCCTCGAGTGCCTTGCGACGCTGCACATCTCGGAATACAGGTGTCTCCGCGACCGCGAGCCGAACCCAGAGGCCGACGGCGACGAGGGCGAACGACAGGATGAACGGGATCCGCCAGCCGTAGTCGAGGAAGGCCGAGCTGGTCTCGCCGAGGGTCAGCGAGGCGATCAAGAAGGTCAGGCTCGACAGGAAGAACGCGAACGCCGGGCCGAGCTGCGGGAACATCGCGTACAGCCCACGCTTGCCCGCCGGTGCGTATTCGGCCGTCAGCAGCGTCGCGCCGGCCCATTCACCACCGACGGCGAAGCCCTGGAGGAATCGCAGGACGACCAGAGCGATGGGTGCTGCGATGCCGATCCCCGATTCGGCGAACCCGAAGACGCCGGACTCGTACCCCGGGAGGAGTCCGATCGCCACGGTCGCGAGGCCCATGATGAGCAGGGTCCACACCAGCGTGCGCTTGCGGCCGATCCGGTCACCGAAGTGCCCGAAGAGCATCGCCCCGACCGGCCGGGCGAAGAACGCCACGGCGAAGGTCGCGAAGGACGCGATCGTGCCCGTGACCTCGTCGGCCGCCGGGAAGAACACCGTCGGGAAGACCAGCGCTGCCGCGGTCCCGTAGATGAAGAAGTCGTAGAACTCGATGGTCGTGCCGATCGAGCTGGCGGCGGCGACACGTCGAAGACTGGTGGGCTTCGACGCGGGCGGGGTGTGGGGTTCGGGCGGTAGGTCTGCGCGTGGTGGATCGGCGGGGATCGTGGTCACTTGACGTCGTCCTTCTGTGCAGGCGGCCGCGTCGCGGTCGAGCGGCTCTGTCGAAGACCGGGCACGGAGCCCGTACACCCTTCGGCCGCTGGAATGATTTCCGTCACTCTCAGCGCCGTGCGTGATGCATGTCATAGCCTGACGGGTGTGTCGGACCCGCGGCACCCCCCGAAGAGGGGGACACGAAAAACGCCCACACCTGCGGCTTTGGTCTCGTCAACGCCGAGGAGTACAGTCGTGCGCATGCAGCGTGCACTCCTTCTCGGTTGCCGCGGCGGGGTCTGACACGACCGGCCCTCCGTCGCGGGGCCCAATCACGCGCCGGTCACTTTCCTTCCAGACACGGAGAATGACCAACCATGGCACCAGCAGACGCTTTCACCTCCGGCGCGAGCCGAATCGTCGAGCCGTCCGGCCCGATTCCCGCCGACCAGCCCGTATGGAATCCGCAGCGCAACTCCGCGATGCCGGTTCATCGCTATCGTCAGTTCGCCGACGAGGTCGAGACGATCTCACTGCCCGACCGCACCTGGCCCGACAAGGTCATCACCAAGGCGCCGCTGTGGTGCGCGGTCGACCTGCGTGACGGCAACCAGGCCCTGATCGATCCGATGAGCCCGGCGCGCAAGCGTCGCATGTTCGACCTCCTGGTCCGGATGGGCTACAAGGAGATCGAGGTCGGCTTCCCGTCGGCCAGCCAGACCGACTACGACTTCGTCCGCGAGATCATCGAGGACAACGCGATCCCCGACGACGTCAGCATCCAGGTTCTGACCCAGTGCCGCGAGGAACTGATCGAGCGCACCTTCGAGGCCTGCCGCGGTGCGGCGAACGTCATCGTGCACTTCTACAACTCCACCTCGGTGCTGCAGCGTCGTGTGGTCTTCCGCGCCGACAAGCCCGCGATCATCAAGATCGCCACCGACGCCGCCCACAAGGTGCTGGAGGTCGAGAAGCAGTATCCCGACACCAACTGGCGTTACGAGTACTCGCCGGAGTCCTACACGGGCACCGAGCTGAGCTTCGCCAAAGAGGTCGTCGACGCGGTCACCGAGGTCATCGCCCCCACCCCCGAGCGGCCGATGATCATCAACCTGCCGGCGACCGTCGAGATGGCCACGCCGAACGTCTACGCCGACTCGATCGAGTGGATGCACCGCAACCTGGCTCGCCGCGACTCGATCATCCTGAGCCTGCACCCCCACAACGACCGCGGAACCGGTGTCGCCGCAGCCGAACTGGGCTACCAGGCCGGCGCCGACCGCATCGAGGGCTGCCTGTTCGGCAATGGTGAGCGCACCGGGAACGTGTGCCTGGTGACCCTGGGCATGAACATGTTCAGCCGGGGCGTCGACCCGCAGATCAGCTTCTCCGACATCGACGAGATCCGTCGCACCGTCGAGTACTGCAACCAGCTCAACGTCCCCGAGCGCCACCCCTACGGGGGTGATCTGGTGTTCACCGCCTTCTCCGGAAGCCACCAGGACGCCATCAACAAGGGCCTCGACCAGATGAAGTTCGACGCCGACGACGCCGACTCCGACGTCGACGACATCGTCTGGGCCGTACCGTATCTGCCGATCGACCCCAAGGACGTCGGCCGCAGCTACGAGGCCGTCATCCGCGTGAACAGCCAGTCCGGCAAGGGCGGCGTCGCCTACATCATGAAGGCCGACCACGGCATGAACCTGCCGCGTCGCCTGCAGATCGAGTTCAGCCGCGAGATCCAGAAGATCACCGACGGCGAGGGCGGCGAGGTCAATCCCAAGGAGATGTGGGACGTCTTCGCGCAGAACTACCTGCACCCGGTCTGGCCGCTGGAGCGCATCCGGCAGAAGGTCGACGCTGCCGAGGTCGACGGCGGCGAGGACCACATCACCGCCGTGGTGAAGATCGAGGGCAACGAGCGCGAGATCGCCGGATCGGGCAATGGTCCACTGGCCGCCTTCGTCGACGCGCTGAGCACCGTCGGCTACGAGGTCCGCGTCCTGGACTACAGCGAGCACGCGCTGACCGCCGGCGGTGACGCCAGCGCTGCGGCGTACGTCGAGACCGAGGTCAACGGCGAAACCGTCTGGGGTGTCGGCGTGGCATCGTCGATCACCACCGCCAGCCTGCGTGCCGTGGTGTCCGCGGTCAACCGCGCCTACCGGGTCAGCTCCACCGCCGCACCGGCAGAGGAAGAGACCGCACCGGGCACCTGGGCGCCCTGACCCCACGACGCCTCACCGAACCGCGCGATGACCGGATGACCTCCGACGCATCGCGTTCCGCCAGTGCGCCGGGACCATCGTCACCGATGATCCCGGCGCCCGGCTCGCAGCTGTGATGGCGGCCCCGATCGGGGCCGACATCTTCGACGACCGGCCGAACCGCGGCATATCGGCCGAACTCGCGAGTGTGTTCACGTACGTGTCCGCCGCGGTCGCGGCGGTGGCGGTGCTGTATGCGTTCTACCTGCTCATCGCGCGCAAGTCGCCGCTTCTCAGCTTCTGCATCCTCGGCAGCATCCTCTGCAATCCGATCGAGCCGATCTGGGAGGCACTGGGATTCCTGCGGTTCCATCCCGGAAACGACTTCGCGTTCACGATGTTCCACATCCAGGGGACACCGGTCTCGTACCCGTGGTGGGCGATGTTCGTCTACGTCCTCTTCTCCGGCGTCGCCTGCTACACGATCTACCGCATGTACGAGAGCCGTCCCACGCGACGCACGTTCTGGTACTGCGTCGCCGGCCAGGCCGTCTTCAACATCGTTCTCGAGGGCTTCGTCATCACCGCGGCCTATGACTACTACGGCGAACATCCGTGGCGGTGGGGCAGCGACTTCCCGCTGTGGTGGGTCTTCGCCAACTTCGGCGAGATCCTCTCGGCCGCCATCCTGATCGTCGCGGTGCGTTACTGGGGCAAGCGCGCGATGGCGCTGGCGATCATCGTCGTGCCGTCGTCCTTCGCCGCATGGGAGCTCTGGGCCGGCTGGCCGGTGTACGTGACCCTCAACATGGACGTGTCCATGACGGTTCGAAATCTGTCGGCGCTGCTGACGGCGGTGATCGCCATCGCCACGCTGTGGGCGATCGAGCGAATCATGCTGTCCCGGACGGTCTCCGAGCTCCGCCCCGCGAACGAGGACCGCACACCGGTCGCCACGGCCGGATAACCGGCCGCCACCGCGGTCCGTCACGTGGGGTGGGGCGGCCCCGGCGGCCCCCCCCCCCCCCGG
>NZ_JANRHB010000047.1:0-28426 GCF_024733855.1 Gordonia sp. GONU | reverse complement strand
GGGGACCACCGTCTGACGGTGGACCCCCGGGCCGTTGTTCGTCTTCTCCGCGCGGTCAGACCTGCGCGGGTGGTGCCGATGCCGGCATCGACTTCTCCACCGATTCGGCAGCTGCCGACGGTGACAGACCGGCCAGCCCACCGCCGGGCCGACCCACACTGGCACTGGGGATCTCGTACGCGGTCTCGGCGTGCAGCGTGGTGTCGAGGCCCACCATCTCGGTCTCGTCGTCGACGCGCAGCCCGATCAGCTTGTCGAGTCCCTTCGCGATGAGCCAGGTCATCACGAACGAGTAGGTGCAGGTGATGGCGATGCCGGCGAGCTCACGCCAGACGATGTCGACCGGACCGCCGAACAGGACGCCCTGGACACCGGCCGGAGCGGCCTCGGTCGCGAACAGGATGATGCAGATGGTGCCGACGATGCCGCCGATGCCGTGGACGGCGAAGGCGTCGAGCGTCTCGTCGATCTTGAGCCTGCTCTTGAAGCTGAGCAGGAACGCGACGACCGCTGCGGCGAAGATGCCCACGCACAGTGCACCCAGCGGCGCCATGCTGCTGGCGGCAGGGGTGATGCCGACCAGGCCCGCGACGGTGCCGGTGATCAGGCCGAGCGACGTGACGTGACCCTCGCGCCACCGCTCGATGATCGCGAACCCGATCATGCCGGCGGATCCGGCGAGCAGCGTGTTCAGGATGACCGCCTGCGCAAGGAAGTTCGCACCGAGCGCGCAGCTGCCGTTGAAACCGAACCAGCCGAAGAACAGGATGCCCCCGCCCAGCATGGTCATCGGGAGGTTGTGCGGACGCTCCATGCGGCGCTTGCGGGCCCCGAGGACGACGGCCAGGGCCAGAGCCGCGACACCGGAGTTCATGTGGACCGCGGTTCCGCCTGCGTAGTCGACGATCTCCAGCTTGTTCAGCAGGAAGCCGCCCTTGTAGTTGTCATCGACGTCGGCCGAGAACACCCAGTGTGCGACCGGGAAGTACACCACCAGGAGCCAGATCGGCGCGAAGACCAGCCAGGCGGAGAACTTCATCCGGCCTGCTGCTCCACTGGCGACGATGGCAATGGTGATGGCCGCGAACAGGATGAACCACGCCGCGAAGTACAGCGTCTGGGTCGCGCCGGAGGCGTCGTCGGTCAACCAGTTGGTGAGACCGATGAAATCGGTCGGGTTGCCGATGAGGCCCCACCCGCCCACCGACGGACCGGACACGAGCCCGTAGCCGATGACGACGTAGAGCACGGCGGTGATGGCGAGGGTCGACATGACCATCGACATGATGTTCAGCACGTTCTTCGAGCCGACCATGCCGCCGTAGAAGAAGGCGAGGCCGGGGAACATGAGAAGGACGAAGACGAATGCCGCCAGCATCCAGGCGAGGTCGGCGTTGGCCGCGAGTATCGGTTCCATGGGCGATCTTTCGGTTCGGAGACTGAAGAGGTCGGTGGTTTGGTGCACCAGCAGCTCACGGGCGTCATTGACCGCGTAGATACGCGACGACGTTGTCGCGATAGTCGAGAAATCCCTTGTAGGCGGCGATGTCCTCACCGAGCGACTCGATGACGGCCGCCAACTGATCGGCCCACTCGGGTATTCGTTTCACGTCCTCCAGCGAGGCCATGAATGTCCGGATATTGAACGTCACGGCACCCGACATCGGCAACCGGACGAAGTGTTCGAGCTCGATTCGCAGGCGTGCCCTGGCGAAATCGCCGTCGGCAACCATGGCCGGGACGTCGGCCGCCCATGTCGGCAACTCTTCGAGACTCACGTCGAGCTTGTGCGAATCCGACGCCGACAGAGTCCAGTTCACCCTGCGGTACACCTGATCTGCCGGTAGCCTGCGCAGGAATTGTTCGGCGCGGGCGACGATGCCCTCGCGAAGCATGCGTGGTACCGGGGCGTGGATTTCGTACATGTCCATGCCCACGTCGAAGGAGACCGACCAGGCCGCGGCGAAGGTCACGACACCGGCGTCGAAGTACAGATGCCCATCGCGTTCGGTGACGAGGAGCAGATCGTCGGGCACCTCACGGGCCAGGAACTGCATCGGTCCGCACGGCAGGGTGTCGGGGTCGCCGAGCACGAATTCCTGGTCGGTGCCCAGGATCTCGTTACGCCAGTGGAAGCGCCCGTCGCCGAACTCGTCGAGGTGCATGAGGCCGGGGTAGGAGATGCCGAGGTCGCGCAGGTAGTAGAGCAGCAGATCCCAGCACGCGATCTCCATCCCGGCACGGACCCGCACCCGTGAGGGGTCGTTGTCCAGGATCCGGCGACGTTCGGCCATGATCTCGGGATACTCGGCACCACCGAGATCGACCAGGTGCCTTCCCCATTCACCGCCGCGCGTGCACCGCGGGATGCGTGCGGGCTCGACGTTGACGCTGTAGGTGAACTCCTCGAGGTCGTCCGGGAACGGCCACGGCAGGTTGGACAGGTGGTCCACCGGCCCCGTGAGGAAATCCCGGATCGATGCGGTCGGTATCGCTTCTGTGGTCACAGGTCCACCTCGATGTTCTGGCCCCGGGAGACGCAGCACAACATCGCGTCACCGAGGGCTTTCTCCTCCTCGGACAGGACGAGGTCACGATGCTCGATGATGCCGTCGCGCACCGGTATCCGACATTCGCCGCACACACCCTGGCGGCACAGGTTGGGCACCTCGACACCATGGTCGAGGAGTCGTTGCAGGAGGGAAACGCCGGCCGGGACGTCGATCCGGTCGCCGGTCGAGGACAGCGTCACCGTGAAGGGGTCGCCAGGGTCTTGTTCCGGAGCCGCGAATCGTTCGAGATGCACACGCGCCGTGGGCCACCCGGCCTGTTTCGCGAGTTCGGTGTACGTCTCGAGCAGGGATGCCGGTCCGCACGCGTACGCGTGGGTACCCAGGGCCTGGGCACGGAACCGTTCGGCGAGCAACTCCGCGGTGGCGTCGGCCCCGGACACCTCGTGCAGGGTGATGTTCGGCTGCTGGGCGAGCGCGCGGAGATCGTCGAGGTGGGCGCCGCAGCCGGGCCGGTACGAGTAGACGATGTCGGCACGACGCCGCTCACGCGCCAGCGCACGCGCGTGCGACAGGACCGGGGTGATGCCGATCCCTCCTGCGACGAGCAGTGCTCCACGCTGGCCGAGGACCGGCGCGAACATCGACCGGGGTCCCTCCACCTCGACGACGGCGTCCTCGGACAGGTTGTCGTGCAACCAGTCCGAGCCGCCGCCGGCGCCGCGTCGGAGCACCGAGATGCCGTAGGTGTTCGGGCACATGCCGTCGTCGACCAGCGAGTAGGCATTGCGGTGCTCACCGGCGGTGACGATCAGATGGCTGCCCGGTTGATAGGGCGTCAGAACCTGCGGGGCGTCGTCGAACGGCGCGAACCGGAAGTGGGTGATGTCCTCGGTCAGCCGACGAACCGTGACCACACGCATCGGGCGCGCCGAGGTCACGTAACCCGGGTGCAGGTGTGCGGGGATGGCTGCTGCGGTCATGCATCACCGCCCGCCGCTGAGGCGAGGAAGCTGCCCATCGTCGGCGAATGATGCTCGTGAACCTCCAGATCACGAGCGCAGCCCGGACAGGAGACGACCCCGCCCGCACGGCCTTCCACCCGGAAGGTGGTGCGGCAGTGCGCACAATAGAGCGGAAGGTCGCGGGTGTGGACGACGTATGACGACAACTCCGCGGGAACCGCTCCGGCCTCACGTGCCATCGCCAGCGCGGTCATCACGTCGTACTGACCGCCGGTGACGAGGATGCGCGTGCCGGTGAGCGCGGCATCGAGGGCGGCGTTCAGGGACCGGCGATCCTGCTCGTCGGTGAGGGTGTCGAGCACCAGGAGTCGGGTGGCTCCGACGGCCTCGGCCGCCGCGACCCAGTTCCGCGACACGTGAGCGGTCTCGGCGTCGTCGCCGACCGCGACGACGAGGAAGGCCGCCCCGGTGGTGTCGACGTCCGGCGGAGTGGTGGGCCAGACCGGCATGCCCGGACCGGTCGGCGCCGACTGTCGAGCGGCGTTGCGCAGCCACCGGGCGGCTCGGTCCCGGTACTTGATGATGCCCTTGTAATCGGCCATGTCCTCGGGCAATTCGGCCAGGACCTCGGCGGCACGACGACGCCAGGGGTCGACGGTGGCCAGCAGCTCGAGGGGGAGCAGGTAGGTGCGGATGAGGAACATGACGGCACCGGAGTCGGGGAGCCGGATGAGGTGCTGCACCTCGACGCGCAGGTGGACCCGGCGGCCGAACTCGGCGTCGTCGACGAGCAGGATGGCCTCGCGGTCGGGTCCCCACTCGGGGTAGATCTCGGTCGAGACGTCGAGGCGGCGGTCGATGGTGAGTGTCCAGTTGGTCCGCCGGTAGGGCTGGTGCGGTTGCAGCCGTTTGAGGAACTCGTGGGCCCGGGTGATGACGCCTTCCCTGCGAACCCGTGGGACTGGTCCGTGGATCTCGAGGAAGCTCATGCCGACGTCGAAACCGAAGCTCCAGTCCGCGGCGAAGGTCACCACACCGGCGTCGACGAACAGCTGGCCGTTGCGCTGGTCCAGGAGCGCGATGTCCTCCTGGACCTGGGAGGTGATGTACCGCAGCGGTTCGTCGGGGAGCGTGGTGGCGTCGCCGTACCGGAAGCGCTGTTCGATGCCGAGGATGTCGTTGCGCCACAACCATTCGTCGGGACCCGTCGAGCGCAGCTGCATCTGCTCCGGGTAGGCGGCATCGAGTTCGCGCATGAGGGTGAACATCGCGTCCCAGGTGGCGGGGACCATGTGGGGGAGTACCGCGTGCCTCGTCGGGTCGGCGGCGAGGATCGCCCCCCGCTGGTCGACTTCGGCGCGATATTCGGAGTCGATGTCGACGATCGCGGTGCCCCACTGCCCCGCCGGTGTGGTGACGGGCTGCTCGGCCGGTTCGACGTTGGTGCTGTAGCGATACCGGTCCTCGAGGAAGGGGAACGGGAACCCGGCGACCAGGTCGGCGTCGTCCGGCGTTGTGGGAGTGGTGTTCTGGATCGTGCTCGTCACAGGGGGACCTCCAGGGTGCAGCCGCCGGCGGCGCGAGAGACGCACGGCATGATGGCGTCACCGGCGTCCTTCTCCTCGGCACTGAGGTAGAGGTCGCGGTGGATGGGTGATCCGCCGGCCAGGGGAATGCGGCATTCACCGCACACGCCCTGACGGCACAGATTGGGGACCTCGACGCCTACCTGTTCAAGGGCCTCGAGCATGCTCGTCCCCGACGGGACGTCGATGCTCCGCCCGGATTCGACGAGGTCGACGCGGAAGGGATCACCGGCGTCGAGCGCGTCGATCCCGAACCGCTCGAAATGAATTCGGGAGTCGGGCCATCCGGCCTGCGCCGCCGCGTCGACGACGGCGTCGATCATCGCCGACGGCCCGCACACGTAGAGGTGGGTGCCGACCGGCTGGGCGCGGAGAGCTTCGTCGAGGCGTTCGATGAACGAGACGCGGTCGGTGAACAGTTCGGCGCGGGCTCGTGCAAGCGCGGCCACGTCAGCCACGTGGGCGGCCGCGTCCTTCCGGAAGACGTAGAGCAACTGGATGTCTCGCCCCCAGCGCACGGCTGCGCGCAGATGGGACACCATCGGGGTGATCCCGATTCCGCCGGCCACCAGCAGATGCTTGCGGGCGCGGGCGATGGGCGCGAACGCGCTGCGGGGGAGTCCGACGGTCAGCAGGTCACCGACCGCGAGCACCTCGTGCAGCCAGCGGGATCCACCCTTGCCGTCCGCGACCTCGAGGACCGAGATCGAGTAGTGCGTCGGATGCGTGCCGTCGCCGGTCAAGCTGTAGGCGTTGGTGTTCTCGCCGGCATGCACCACCAGATGGCTACCCGGAATGAAGCCGGGCAGCGAACGTCCGTCCGGGTGGGCGAGGATGATGCCGCGGATACCCGCGACGGTCGTGTCGATCGAGGTCACGACGAGTTGCATCGTGACGGCCCGATCGGCGCGGCGATTCGTCGACGCCGCACCGACATCGGCCGAATCAGGTTCTGCGACTGTGATGCTCACAGCTCGATCTCCTCGGTGGTCAAGAACTGGGTCTCGGCGTCGACCATGAACCCCAGGAACTGACCCGTTCGACGGGACACGTGGTGGTACACGAGCAGGTCGCGTCGACAACCGGCGCAGGGGATGACGTCGTCGATCGCCACTCGGGCGCGCGTGACCGTCCGGCAGTGCGAACAGAACACGTCTGCCTCGGTCGGTTCGACGGAACCCGTTGTGCTGAAATCGATCTCGTCGTCTTCGAGACCGGCGTTCACGGCGACGGCGCGCAGCCGCAGTGCCGAGCCGGCGTCGGCGACGATCCAGACCCGGACCCCGACGGTGGCCTCGGCAAGCGCGTCGGCCAGCAGGTCGGCGGCCGTGTCGGCGTCGCCGTGGATTCGGGTGGTGGCCAGCGACGCGAGGTCGGCTTCCCAGCGACTCAGTGCATCGGCGACGTCCCCCACACCGACCAGCAGGTAGGAACTGCCGGTCGGCGCGGGAGTCGACGTCTCGACCAGGTCACCAGGTCGCGCCCACACCGGCACGCTGGAGTACGCGATCTGCGACATGGCGGTCGCTCAGAGGAGAGTGGCGTCGCGCTGCCCGGTGTAGAAGGCGAGCGCATAGTCAGGGGTGCTGAAGTAGATCTTCGAACCCTTGGGGAAGAAGATCGCATCCTTGGCCTTGGCAACGGTCTTCTGTCCGGTTTCCTTGTTCTCCAACAGGAACTCGCCCTCGAGGACGACCTTCATCTCGTCGTATTCGTACTCGTAGTAGAGCGGTTCGTCGGTGTGGCGGAGCTCGAAGTATCCGCTGCACATCGGGCTGCCGTCCGGGTTTTCATAGACGTCGCCGATGAATCCCGCAGTACCCGGGTACTCGGCCTCCGGCATCTTCGGCAGGTCCTTCCAGCCATCGCTGGTCACGCGGAACTCCAACGCCTTGGCACTCTCGATCGTCACGAGGCTCCTCCATGTCTCACTCGGGCGCGTACGCGCTCGTCGGGGTAGGTGCTCGGCGTCCTCCGCTGCCAGCCGTCGTTTGCGGTGACTCTTCGGAGTGGACGCCGTCCCCTGTTATGAAACAAGTGGCGTGTTTCAGCAGTGTGACGGCTTTGTAATGGTGTGCAACGCGGCGAATCCGCAACCGAGACATTCGCTCAACGATTCCGTTCCCGCTCACTTTTTATCGGGTGGGCGGGAACGGAATGAGTGAGCGGTTCATCAAGCCCGCGGGTGGTAGTCGAGCAACCGGAACCAGTACTCGTCGGGAAGCACGTCGCCGGAACGCAACACGCGCGCGAGTCCGACGGCCATGAAAACCCCGAGCAGGCCCAGCCAGAGTCCACACAGGGAGATCGTCACCAATGCGATGGTCCTGGCGACCGGCCACGGGTCGAGGATCAGCAGGAGCGGCGCGAAGAGGAAGCCGGCCGGGACGAACCAGAACGACAGCGCCTTGTCGCACTTCATCACTGCGGTCAGCCACATCGGGGTCGACGCCACGGGTCGCGGTGGTGCCGGTCGGCGTCTGACGCGGATCGTCGTGGCAATCGGTGGAGTGGCATTCGGTGGAGTGGCAATCGGTCGAGTGGTCATCGGACACCTCCTGTGCGGATCGCCGTGACTCCAGACTGCGCGCCTGAACGCAGGAAGGCCACTACCTCGCAGGTAGTCGACTCGCGGGGCTCAGTCGAGCCAGTCCAGCACCGACGCCGCGGTCCAGCTCTGCTGCATGCTGCCCAGGGGTTCGCCGGTGAAGGGTTCGTAGTACTCCGCGAACGAGCCGTCGGTGGCCTGGCGCAGACCCTCCTCCCGAAGGCGCGCGGAGCGCTCGGTCCAGCCGCGGCGTCCGAACGCCCAGCTGAACAACCAGGTCATGACCGGCCACACCGGACCGCGCCAGTATTCGCGCGGGCGGAAGTCGGCCGAGATCGGCGACGTCGACGGCGGGACCGCGTACCGGAGGTCGGGGTGCCCACAGAATCGCGGACCTTCGAACAGCCGGAGCAGAGCCCGTTCCCGGTCGCGCGGGAGACCTCCGCAGATCAACGGGGCGAACGCGGCGATCGTCTCGGTCGGAATCCACGAGTTCGCGCGCAGGTCGAAATCCCTTGCGGCGCCGTTACGGTCGTTGGCTGCGGCCACGACGCCGGAACGGAAACGGTCGGCCCATGCGCGCAGGTCGCGGACGTCGGCGAGCGGCTTGGAGTAGTCCTCACCGATCGTCGCGAGCACATCGCAGGCGACGGCGAAGATCGCACTGACGAAGACGTCCTCGACCGCGAAACTCATGACCTTCGGCAACACGTCGTCGTCGTAGTTCGCGCGCTTCATCTGTTCGACGAGCCAGAGGTAGCGGTCGTACTCGAGGTCGGTCGGCCGCATCGACAGATCCGACACGTGGTCGAGATCTGCCCGAGAGTACGGCGGCAGGTCCAGTCCCGGAACGACATTCGCGTATGCCGAGTCCCAGCGCGGCGAGTTGTCCATACCGGATTCCCAGCCGTGGAAGATGGTGATCCGGCCGCGCCCCATGGGATCCCGGGCATGAGCCAGCCACCGGTGCCATCGCACCAGGGAACTCCACCGGCGGTCGATGAACTCGTTGGCCACTGCCCGCGTGGTCCGGCCGTGGCGTCGGGAATGGTCGAGGATGCGCTGCACCGCGATCGCGTGGACCGGAGGCTGGGTGATCCCCGAGGTGTCCGGGAAGTCGGGGGCGCATTCGGCCAGTCGCGCGCACTCCCAGCGGGCCGGGCCGGGGAAGTACCCGTCCCGACCGTTGGCGAACACGATGTGCGGGATCATGCCGTTGCGCCACTGCGCCGAGAGCAGGGTGTCCATCTCGATCACCGCTCGCTCGACCGACAGCGGTGCGAGACCGACGGTGACGAAGGCGGCGTCCCAACTCCACATGTGCGGGTACAGCTTGGGTGCCGCACTGGTCATGGTGCCCAGGTCGTTGCCGCGCAGCAGATACGCGGCACGTGCCGACAGCTGCGTTGGGGTGAATCCGTACCGGGCCACGCCGACGATTCTGCCCCGCGGCGCCGTCGTGTGCTCATCGAGGTGACCTCGATACGCGTCGTCCTCACTCCGTTCGGTCGTCGCTACTCGGCCAGCGGAGGGTAGGGGGCGTGACGATTTGGCGTCCGGGTCGTCGCTACTCGGTCGGCGGAGGGTGGTCAGCATGACGATTTCGGCATCCGGGTCGCCCAGTAGGGTGGGCAGAGTGCCCACCGCTTTGATCACCGGGGCCAGTCGCGGCCTCGGCGCCCAGATCGCCCGACAGCTCGCGCCCACCCACGACCTGTTGTTGGGTGGACGCCCCTCGCCCGAACTCGACAACCTCGCCATCGAACTCGACGGCGCGAGCACGTTCGCCGTCGAGCTGACCGACTACGACGAGGTCGCCGGTGCCGTGGAAGCGATCAACGAACTCGACGTGCTGGTCCACAACGCCGGCGTCGGCAGCAGTCTCGAGCATGTGGCCGACACCCCCGTCGAGGAGTGGCATCACGTCCTCGAGATCAACCTCGTCGCCGTCGCCGAACTGACCCGGCTCCTGCTGCCGGCGCTGCGGCAGGCAGAAGGGCACGTCGTCTTCGTGAACTCGGGCGCGGGCCGGACCGCCAAACCCCGCTGGGCGCCGTATGCGGCGAGCAAGTTCGGGTTGCGGGCACTCGCCGACTCGCTGCGCGCCGAGGAACCGACACTACGGGTCACGTCCGTCTACCCCGGGCGCATCGACACCGACATGCAGCGCGAACTGGTCGCCATCGAGGGCCGGGACTATGACGCCTCGCAGTTCCTGCGCCCGGAGTCCGTCGCGGCCGCCGTCGTACACGCCATCCAGACGCCCGTCGACGCCCATCCGCAGGACATCGTGCTGAGGCCGACGGGGCGTTGGTAAGCAGCTCGGAGCGGAGTCAGAGCTGCGTCAGGTCCTCTGGACGCCAGACCGCCCGCATCGACGACACCTTGCCGTCGGCGTTGAAGACCATGATGTCGACGGGCGTGATCTCGAAGGCCAGTCCGGAGGTCTTGGTCACCAGGGTGAACTCGAAGACGGCGGTGTCGCCGGCGACCTTCTTCCACTTGAGGGTCGCGGTGCGCTCGTCCATGCCGGTGATCACCGAGTAGAACTCGACGAGCTGTTCGCGGGAATTGCGGATGTCGGCGCCGATCGGGTCCTCGACCGTCGCGTCGGGCGCGTAGAGGTCGGCGATCTGCTCGGCGGTGCCGGAGTTCAGCAACTCGATGTAGGCGTCCACCGCCGCGTCGATCTGGTCGGCGAGGCCGGCTTGCTCCACGGTCATGAATCCTCCAGAAATTAGAACGTGTTCTAGTTCCGCACCGTAGCACGCGCGTCCGTCGACCGGTGGATGTTTCCGGTGCTTGCACACCGTTGTTTGATACGTTCGCCGCAAGAGCCCCTCGGGCGTCGAGTCCGTCGAGTCCGTCGAGGTCCCAGCAGCGCGGAAAGGCCGGTATCCGTGACGATGTCCGACTCACCGCACGACCCGCGGTCGGGTGCGCGGTGACCCCGATCCTCGCCGCACCCCTGGATCCCGGCAACGAGCAAGCCCGCCGGTGGGCCGAGGACGAACTCTCCCAGAACGCCTACCAACCGCCGGAACCGTCGTGGTGGGACCGGTTCAGCGACCGGGTCTGGGGATGGATCGCCGACAACGTCCTCGACCTGGTCGGCGGGTCGGACACGATCCGGGCGATCGTCATCGTGATCGCCATCCTCCTGGCGCTCGGACTCGCCGTTCTCGTGATCCGCCGCGTACGCCGCACCCCGCGGGTCCCGAAGACCACCGAGAACGCCGCAGCGAAGGTGGTGTTGTCCGGAAGCCCGCGTTCGGCGAAAGAACTCCGCGCGGAAGCCGAGACCCGCTATGCCGCCGGCGATTACGACACCAGTGTGATCACCGCCGTCCGCGCGCTCGCCCAACGCGGCATCGAACGAGGTCTGCTGGCCGACGAGCCGTCCCTCACCGCACATGAGGTGGCGTCCGAACTGGCGTTCCGGTTCGACGAGCACGGCGTCGAACTCCGGAGCGCCGCAGACCTGTTCGATGCGATCGCCTACGGCGGTCGCCATGCGGCGGCCGGGTCGGCCCGTGCGGTGCTCGACCTCGAGCGCACCGTGTCGTCCGCCCGACCCGCCGGGGTGGACACATCTGGTCCGCGTCGTCTGGCGGTGCCCCGATGACCACGACGGCACGTACACCGTCGATCGCGCCCGCCCCGCCGAAGCGCGGCACGCCGCGATGGATCTGGGTACTCGTGGTGGTGCTCGTCGTCGCGGTGACCGGAGCGATCGGCCTGCTCGGTGTCTCCGCGCTGACCGTGTTCGGTGCGGAACCAGGGCCTGGTGTCAGCTACGACCCCGACAATCCACGGCCCCAGGGTGCGCGTGCCCTCGCCCAGATCATCGACGACCACGGCGGCGACCTCCATCAGGCCCGTGGACTGGACGAGTTCACCGATTCGCCGCGCCCCGAGAGCAGCACGACGGTCGTCGTGTCATCGATCGGAGCACTGAACCCCGGTACCGCACAACAGTTCCTGGACCGGGTCTCCGACGCACACCGGGTGATCCTGATCGCGCCGCAGGACAACGCTCTGTCACTTCTCCGACTACCAGTCCGGCTCGAGTACGGCGGTGCCCCGTCCGCGGTGCTCGCCGGGTGCACGACCGCCGAGATCGCCGACGACGACACCATCACCGGCGGCGCGCTCGGCTACAGCACATCCGCACCGGGCGCGACGTCGTGCTTCACCACCGGCACCGCGTCGAATGTGCTGATCGTGCCGGCCACATCGACCCGCCCGGAGATCGTGGTCGTCAGTGGCGACATGCTGATCAACGAGAACCTCGCGCTCCGGGACAACGCGGGCGTGGCCACCCGTCTCTTCGCCGGAGCGCACGACATCCTCTGGTATGTACCTCTTTTCACCGACGAAGTCGCCTCGGCGCAAGAGGAATCCGACATCCCGGAGGCGCTCGGGCCGCTGGTCGTGCTGGCTGCGTTCGCCGTCCTGGTCCTGATGCTCTGGCGCGGTCGCCGTTTCGGCGCGCTGGTCACCGAGCCGCTGCCGGCGGTCGTCAAGGCGATCGAGACCACCCAGGCACGGGGCCGGATGTACCACAAGGCTCGCGCCGACGCCCGCGCCGCCGCCGCGCTGCGCATTCACACCCTGACCTCGCTCGCCTCCTACCTCGGCCTCCCGTACGACGCCGGTCGGGCCACCGACGAGTTGGCGGCACCCGACTGGGAAACGATGGTGGCACCGGGGGAGACCGCCGACTCCGCCGTCCACGCCATCATCACCACCGTCGTGTCCGTCACCGGCCGCGACCTTCCCCAGGTACGGACCCTGCTCGCGGGGCCGCTGCCCACCACCGACACCGGCCTCGTCGTCTTCACCAGTGAACTGACCGCCCTCGAGAAGGAAGTCCGGCACACACCATGACCGTCGATCCATCCCGCACCTTCGGCCCCGGTCCGTCCGGGAAGGCGGCCCCATCGCCGCAGAATCCGCACGGTGGACCCGCCCCGTCGTCGAACAAGGCACGCGAGGCACTCGGTGCGGTGCGTGCCGAGGTCGCCAAAGCCGTTGTCGGGCAAGACCCGGCGGTCGCGGGCATCCTCATCGCACTCTTGTGTCGCGGACACATCCTGCTCGAAGGCGTTCCGGGCGTCGCCAAGACCCTCCTCGTCAAATCGGTCGCGGCGGCGCTCGACGTCGAGACCAAACGCGTGCAGTTCACCTCCGACCTGATGCCCGGGGACGTGACGGGTTCGCTCGTGTTCGACTCCGCCAGCTCGGAGTTCACGTTCCGCGAGGGACCGGTGTTCACGAACCTCCTGTTGGCCGACGAGATCAACCGCACCCCGCCGAAGACGCAGGCATCGTTGCTGGAGGCGATGGAGGAACGGCAGGTGACCGTCGACGGCGTCGGCCATCCGCTGCCCAGCCCGTTCCTGGTGGCGGCAACGCAGAACCCCGTCGAGTACGAGGGCACCTACCCGCTGCCGGAGGCCCAGCTCGACCGTTTCCTGCTGAAGGTGACACTGCCCGTGCCGCCACGTGAGGACGAGATCACGGTCCTGACCCGGCATGCGGCCGGGTTCGATCCGCGGAATCTCGCCGCCGCCGGACTTCGACCGGTCGCCTCGGCCGCCGACGTCGAAGCCGGCATCGAGCAGGTCCGCCGCGTCGGTGTCGCACCACAGGTGGCCGCCTACATCGTCGACATCGCCCGCGCGACACGGTTCTCGCCGTCCCTGGCACTCGGCGTCAGCCCGCGCGGCGCGACCGCGCTGCTCGGGACCAGCCGCGCGTGGGCGTGGCTGAACGGCCGTGACTTCGTGACCCCCGATGACGTTCAGGCCCTGGCACAGTCGACGCTGGCGCACCGGCTGACGCTGCGGCCGGAGGCCGAACTCGAAGGCGTGTCGGTGGGCTCGGTCCTCGATGCCGCCGTCAACTCGGTTCCCGTCCCGCGCTGATGTTCCTCACCGCCCGGTTCCTGGTACTGGTGCTGCTCGGCGCAGTGCCGATCGTGGTGTGGCCGAACTACGCCGTCCCCGTGCTGTGGGTGCTGTTCTGTGTGCTGCTGATGTGCCTCGACGTCGCGCTCGCCGGATCGACGAAGACCATCACGATGACACGGTCGGTGATCGGACCGGTCCGGTTGGGGGAGAGCACCTCCTGCTCGATCACGGTCACCAACACCGGGACCGGGACCTTTCGCGGCGTCCTGCGTGACAGCTGGCAACCCTCGGCGGGTGCCACGGGCGCCGCCCATCGCCTCATCGTGCCGCGCGGTGAGACCACCACCGTGACCACCACTCTCACCCCCAGGCGACGTGGCGACCGACTCGCCGTACGGGTGACGGTGCGCCGTCTCGGTCCTCTGGGACTGGCCGGACGGCAACGCAGTGTCCCGCTTCCCGGCCGGGTCCGCGCGCTCCCGCCGTTCGGGTCACGGCGGCTCCTGCCCTCCCGACTCGCCCACCTCCGCCAGCTCGACGGCCGGTCGGCGGTCCGGATCCGCGGCCAGGGCACCGAATTCGACTCTCTCCGGGACTACGTCGAGGGAGACGACGTCCGCAGCATCGACTGGCGGGCGACCGCACGACGCCGGTCGACCGTGGTGCGGACCTGGCAACCGGAGAAGGACCGACACATCGTCATCGTGCTCGACACGTCGCGCACCTCCGCGGGGCGCGTCGGCGATGTCCCCCGACTCGACGCCGCGATGGACGCCGCCCTGCTGCTGGCGGCGTTGGCATCGCATGCGGGCGACCGGGTCGACCTGATCGCCGGTGACCGACGCGTGCACCGTCGAGTGGTCGGGGAGGGCCGGACGACGCTGCTCAGCAGGCTGGTCATGGCGATGGCCGACCTCGAACCGGCACTGCTGGAGGCGGATTGGCCGATGCTGGGCGCCGAGGTCGCGAAGATCAGCCGCCAGCGCGCCCTGCTGGTGTTGCTGACCCCGATGGAACCGGCCGCCGTCGAGGAGTCACTGCTGCCCCCGCTGTCGGTTCTCGCGCAGCGCTACAAGGTGGTCATCGGATCCGTTGCCGACCCTGCGCTGGAGGAGATGATCGACGCCCGGGAAGATCCGGAAGCCGTCTACGACGCGGCGGCCGCCGCCCGGACCGTCACCCTGCGCAACCGGACGGCCACTGCCGTCGGACGACTCGGCGTCGACGTCGTCGACGCCCCGCCCGACAAGCTGCCCGCGCGACTCGCAGATCACTATCTGCTGCTGAAATCACGCGGGCTGCTGTAGCGCTGCGTCGAACTAGCTCTTGGCCTGCACCGCCCGGTAGCCGAGGAAGCCCAGGTAGCCGGCCAGGCCGACCAGGCCGAGGCGTCGGGTGCGGCGTGACACCAGCGCGACGCCGATCGCGGTCTCGCAGGCACCGTTGCGGTAGGTCCACGTCGTGGTGTCCTCGGGGAACACGGGTGCGGTGATGGGAGCGAACACCTCCGGCTTGACGAAGTGCGTCAGACCGACCGCGGCGAGACCTCCGCCGATCAGCGAGACGGCGTCCAGGGACTTGTCGTTCTTGGCCATTCGGGTGTTCCTCTCGGGTAAATGCACTCCGTCCATTCCTACACGGTGGGCGCGGTCAGTCCGCGATCGAGTTCAGCGAGGTCGCCGGTTTCCCCGGCCTCATGCGCACGGCGTCCCGCGACGAAGACGTAGGCCAGGAACAGCAACCAGACGGTCACCCCGATCCCGATCCGCGCCCACGTCGGCAGCGGCGAAGGGGTCACGAAGGCCTCGATCACCCCGCACAGCAGGAGGACGGCGACGAGACCGAGCGCCACGCCGATGGCGGTCCGACCCTCCTCACCGAGAGCGGCTGCGCGCGTTCGGTTCCCGGGTGACACCCAGGACCAGAAGATCCGTAGTCCGACTCCCGCGGCGACGAACAGGCAGGTCAGTTCGAGCATGCCGTGTGGCAGGAGCAGACCGAAGAACAGGTCTCCGCGACCGTGCCGGATCATGATCGACGCGATCACCACCAGGTTCAGGATGTTGGTGTAGAGCATCCAGATCACCGGCAGGCCGAAGACGCCGACAACGATGCACATCGCGGCCAGCCAGAAGTTGTTGGTCCACACCCGCGCCGCGAACGACGTCGCCTCGTATTCGCTGTAGTAGTTCTCGAAGTCGTTGGTGACGAGCCGCTCGATCTCCTGCGCCGAGGCGAACGAGCTCTCGATCCGCGGATGCTCCAGAACCCACCAGGTCATGACGGCGGCCGCGAGCAGACACACGCCCATCACCGTCAGCCACCACCACCGCATCCGGTACAGCGCAGCGGGGAACGACACCGCGAAGAAGTCGATGAACGTCGACCAGGTACTCACCCTCGTCCCCGACGCTCTACCCCGGGCCCGCGCCAGCAACGCCGACAGGTACGCGACGAGCGATGCGTCGGGCGCCGACGAGCGGATCACCGAAAGATGCGTCGCCACCCGCTGGTAGGTGTCGATGATCTCGTCGGCCTCGGCTCCGGTCAGACGCCGCCGGCGCGACAACTCATCGAGACGTTCCCACGTCGCGCGGTGCGCGGAGACATAGGCGTCGAGGTCCATCCGGCCAGGGTAACCGGCATCCGGGTCAACGCAGGACGTGTCATTCGACGGGTGTCGTCCCTGTGCACGGGTGAGGGTGCGAGCCGCGGTTCGCGTCGTATGGTGAGGCGTGCCATCCGTACCGCCGCCGCCAGGACCCCCGCGACTGGCGGGTGTCCCGACCGGCCCGCCGCCGACCGTCTGGGGTGCAGGTGCGTCGGCCACGGTCGGCGTGGGACGCGACGATCTGGTCTCCGGTGAGGCGGTGGCACTGGCGCTGCCGCCGGGCGGTCTCGGCTATCGGATTCTGTCGGGGATGATCGACGTCGCGCTGGGGATCGCCCTCTGGTTGATCCTCTGGTGGCTGACGTACCAGGTGGCCATCGACCTCAACGAGGCCTGGCGGGGCGCCGTCAACACGATGCTGCCCATAGTCAGTATCATCGCGCTGCCCACCGTCGTGGAAACCCTCACCGGGGGCAAGACCGTCGGTCATCTCGTCGTCGGCCTGCGTACCGTCCGAGATGACGCCGGGCCCATCGGTTTCCGGCATTCGCTCACCCGGGCGCTGGTGGGGTTCATCGAGATGTACGCCTGCCTGGGTCTGCCCGCGCTCATCAGTGCCGCGATCTCGCGGAAGAACAAGCGGCTCGGTGACCTCCTCGCCGGCACCTACGTGATCCGGGACCGGCACAAGATCGAAGAACAGCATCCCATCGAAATGCCCGCCGGACTCGTCTCGTGGGCGGTGGCGGCCGACATGGCGGCCCTGCCCGACGGCCTCGCCGTGATCATCCGCCAGTTCCTCAACGGCCGCCACGGCATGAAGCCCGAACCCCGGGCCGCCGCAGCGCGTCGGCTGGTCTTCGACGCGGCGCCGTTCGTGGCGCCCGCGCCGCCACAGGGCGCGTCGTTCGAGGATGTGCTGTCGGCGATCATGGCCGAACGTCGACGCCGCGACGCCGAACGACTCGAACGTGAAGCACTCCTGCGGGAAAGGTTGTTGCGATGAGAACATCCGCCCGACACCGCGCAAAGATTTTCTGCGCCTTGATCGCCGGGGCCCTGATGACCATCGGGGGAACGGCGCCGGCGCCCCCCGCTTTCTCGGCACCCGCGGACTCGGTGCCGCACATCGTCTCCTCCGAGACCGTGCACACCTCCGTGGTTGCACTCGACGCCGCGTCGTCGACGACCCGGATTCGCTACCGCTCGACGTCGGTGCGCGGCACACCGACCGAGATGACCGGGACCGTGCTGCTACCCCGGTCCGCGCCGCCGCGTGACGGCTGGCCGCTTGCGGTGTGGAATCACATGACGGTCGGCGCGGCGGACTCCTGCGCTCCGTCCGGCGGTCATGCGGGGCATCCCGAACTCCCGCGGATGACGTCGGGTGACCTCATCGTCTCCCACCTGCTCGACGCCGGATTCGCCGTCGTCCGGCCTGATTTCGAGGGAATCGGTGGTCCCGGACCGCATCCATACCTGATCGGCGATTCGCTCGCCCGGTCGGCGATCGACATGGCGGTCGCGGCGTCACGCGCGGACTCACGGATCGGTCGGGACGTGGTGGTGGCCGGACACTCCGAGGGTGCGGTGGCCGCGCTCTTCGCGGCATCTCGGCCCGAATCCGAATGGCGGGGATTGCAACTGCGAGGCGTCGCGGCGCTGGCACCGCCCACCCAGGTCGCGCGGATGCTCGACGCCGTCTCCGCCGTTCCCGTTGCCGGTCCGGCCATCAACGAGTTGATGGGTCTGGCGGCGTTGATCGGTTACGGCGCTGCCGCCGCAGATCCGGACTTCGGGCAGCTGATGCTCAACGGCGGTCTCAGTCCGGCGGCACGCCGTCTCGTTCCGCAGGTCGAGCAGCGGTGCTATGTCGGGCTCACCGGGTTCGATTCCTTCGGCGGGCTGGCCCCAGCTCAGCTACTCGGACCGCGCGGCAGCCAGTTGAAGACCGATCTGATGAGCATCCTCGATCGCAACGACGTTGCGCACCTACGTTTCTCCCCGGGACTTCCGGTGCGAGTCGAAGCCGGGACGACCGACACCGTCTCCCCGCAACCCCTGGTATCCGAACTGGTGCAAACCTATCGGCGAAGCGGGGTGCGAGTGACCTACAACGAACGCCTCATCGGGCATGCCGGCGTGGCGACCGAGCCGGGTGGCGCCGAAGGTGTTGCGCGGTGGCTGATCAGGCAGGTTTGATCGCCGGTCACCTCAGATCGGCGCTGGACTTCCCGAGGGCCTTCAACATGGCGGCCTCGGTGGAGTTGGGCTGTTTCCCAATCGGATTCGAGGCGGATGAACTCGGCGACGGTCGCGTGCTGGGATACGGCCGGTGAGCGGCGGTTCGCCCTTTCGGAGTGGCTAACCCAACCAGGTACGGGCCGCGATGACCAGCGCTCGGACTCCCGTCGCGAGCGTCGGATCGATCACCGGCGCGTAGTGCGGTGAGTGGTTGGACGGTACTTTCAGCAGCGCCGGATCCGTCATGTCACCGGTGGTGAACAGGGACGGATCGGCTCCGCCGAGCAGCCAGTACGAGAGGGGTGCGCCACAACTCGTGGCCAAGATGCCGACATCCTCGCTGCCCGCGCCGGCCCCCGGATCGAGGATGTTGGACGCGCCCAACCAGTCCGCGAAGGCGCTCAGCGTCTTGCCCAGCGCGTCCGGATCATTGGTGACCACCGGGAACCGTTCGATCTCGGTGATCGTCGGCTCGTCTGGCACGCCCGACGCCGCCGCCTCGCCGCGCACGATGCGCTCGACGCTGTCGAGGATCTTGCCGCGCACGGTCTCGTTGTAGCTGCGGATGTTCAGCTGGATCTCGGCCTCCCCGGGAATCACGTTCGCGGCGTCACCGGCGTGGATCGACCCGACGGTGAGCACAGCGGTGGCGGTGCTCGGGATCTCCCGGGAGATGACGGTCTGCAGCCTCAGGACCGTGGCAGCGGCCAGCACGATGGGATCCACGGAGGCCTCGGGCATCGAGCCGTGTGCACCACGACCCACGAGTCGCACCCGGAGTGAGTCCGACCCGGCGTACGACGCGCCGGGGTGCCCGGCAATCTTGCCGGCGGGCAATGGCGAGACATGCTGACCGAGCACGACGTCGGGTGTGGGGAACCGATCCCACAGTCCGTCGTCCACCATCGCCTGAGCGCCGGCACCGAGCTCTTCGGCGGGCTGGAAGATGACGACGACGGTGCCCGACCATCCCGATATATCGGATGCGAGGATTGCCGCCGCACCCAGGAGACATGTGGTGTGCAGATCATGACCACACGCATGGGCGACCGGGACCGTCTTACCGTTCTCGTCGGTCGCCGTGACGGTGCTGGCGTAGTCGAGTCCGGTGTCCTCGAGAACGGGTAAGGCATCCATGTCGGCGCGCATCGCGATCGTCGGACCATCCCCGTTTCGCAGGATGCCGACCACTCCGGTCCTGCCGACGCCGGTCGTGACATCGAAACCCGCCGATTCGAGCCTTTCGACAACCAAGCCGACGGTCCGTTGTTCCTGGAAGCCGAGTTCCGGGTGTCTGTGGAGGTCTTTGTAGAGGTCGACGAGCGAAGGGTCGATCGGGATGTCTACAGGAGTGGTCATGCCACGACCTCCAACGGCGGGCGTCTGGACCGGATCTCCGGCCCGACCCCATCGTCACACGCGGCAGGGTCCGCATGCGTCGGTTTCATCCTTCCCGGACGGACAACCCGGTGCGCCTCACTTCAGGTCGGCGCTGGACTTCCCGAGGACGCGGCGCGCGATGATCAGCTGCTGAATCTGTTGGGTTCCCTCGAAGATGTCGAGGATCTTGGAGTCCCGGGCCCACTTCTCCAGCAGCGAGGTCTCCGAGAAGCCAGCTGTCGCACCGATTTCCACCGCTTTGTTGGTGATCTCGGTGACCGTACGACCCGCCTTCGCCTTCGACATCGAGGCCTCGGTGGAGTTGGGTTGCCTGTTGTCGGCCATCCACGCGGCGCGCAGGGTGTGCAACCACGATGCCTCCCACTCGGATTCGAGTCGGATGAACTCGGCGACGGTCGCATGCTGGGATGAGGCCGGGCGGTCGTAGTCGATCTCGTGGCCGGCCTCGTCGAGCATCCGGCGCAGTTCCTCCAGTGCGGCACGGCCGAGGCCGATCGCCATCGCCGCGACGACCGGGCGGGTGTTGTCGAAGGTCTGCATGACCCCGCCGAACGCCTTCTTGGTGTCGATCTCCGGTGATCCGAGCAGGTTCTCGGCGGGCACGCGGGCGTTCTCGAAGCGGATCACGGCGGTGTCGGAGGCCTTGATGCCGAGCTTGTGCTCGAGCCGGGCGACCGTCACCCCCTCGGTCGTCATCGGCACGACGAAGCTCTTGATGGCCGCACGACCGACGCTCTTGTCGATGGTGGCCCAGACGACCACGTGATCGGCTCGCGAGCCGGCGGTCACGAAGATCTTCTCCCCGTTTAGGAGGTAGTCGTCGCCGTCGCGGGTCGCAGTCGTGGAGACGGCTGCCGAGTCCGACCCGAAGCTGGGCTCGGTGATGGCCATCGCCGCCCACACGTCCGAGAACTTCTCGAGCTGTTCGGGGTTGGCGACCGCCGCGATGGCGGCATTGCCCAGACCCTGGCCGGGAATGGAGAGCAGCAGGCCCACATCGCCCCAGCTCATCTCGAGCGCCGAGATCAGGCCGCGCATGTTGGCGCCGTTGACCGACGGTCCGTCGTCGCCGCTCGACGAGTCGGCCGACTGCTCCGACCCGCGACCCTGCTTGGCCAGTTTCGCGAGGTCGTCGAGTTCGACGGGGTACTCGTGCTCGGCCTTGTCATACTTCCGTGAGATCGGCCGGAAGATGTGCTCGGCAGCCAGGTGGGTGCGCTCGACCGTCGAATCGAACTTCTTCGGGAGCTCCAGGTTGATCGCCATGGCATGACCTTACTGCTGGGTAAGTTAGTTGCCAAGTCCTTCCCCGTCACACCCGCCGATAGCCTGGGGACGTGGCTTACGACGAGGAACTCGCCTTCCGCATCCGCGCGTTGCTCGCGGCGGAGGCCGGCGTCGACGAGGTTCCCATGTTCGGCGGCCTGGCGTTCCTGATCAACGGCAACATGGCCGTGGCCGTGAGCGGCAAGGGCGGGATCATGGTGCACGTGCCGCCCGAGGAGACCAACACCCTTCTCGAGTACCCCCACACCGCGCCGATGTACATGTCGGCGCGCGAGACCCTCGGCTGGCTCCGCGTCTTCGAGGAAGGGATCGCCAGCGATCGTCAGCTGACCCGCTGGGTCACCATCGGCTCCGACTACGCCAGGAAGCTGCCGCCGAAGTGAGGGGCGGGCGGCCCCGCCCCACGAACTCCCTGATCCTGCTGTCACAGCCCGGCCGGTGGGCGATACTGTGACCGCAACTGGTGTCAATGGTGTCGGGAACCGAACATCGATCTGATCCGCGCAGTCCGCCGAGCCTGCCGGAAGAGGAGATCCGATGCCTGCCGATTTCTCCGACCGAACAGACTTCGACAACGCCAACCGGGGTTTGATCGGGGTCCTGGAACCCGCTGTCGTCCACGGTGGTGACGGCCGTGTCGTCTACGACGCCGCGGGTTTCGCGGAGGCAACTGCCGGTCACTGTCCCGACTCCGTCAACCCGAATCTGTGGCGGCAGGCCCAGCTCACGTCGGTTCACGGATTATTCGAGGTCACCGACGGCATCTATCAGATCCGCGGCTACGACCTCTCGAACATGACGTTGGTCGAGGGCGACACGGGGGTGGTCGTGATCGATCCCCTGGTCTCGTCGGAATGCGCGGCGGCCGGCCTTGCCCTCTACCGTCGGCATCGCGGTGAACGACCGGTGAGCGCAGTCATCTACACCCATTCCCATGTCGATCACTTCGGCGGCGTTCTCGGCGTCGTCGATGTCGACACCACCGTGCCGATCGTCGCGCCCGAACACTTTCTCGAACATGCCGTCTCCGAGAACGTCTACGCGGGCACCGCGATGCTGCGGCGGAGCATGTATCACACGGGGATCGTGCTGCCGGTCGGCGCGACCGGGACCCTCGGCGCTGGACTCGGTCCCAGCACATCCACCGGGACAGTGGGTTTGATCGCCCCGACGCTCGACATCACCCACACCGGACAGGAAGAGACCTTCGACGGTGTCCGGATGATCTTCCAGGTGACGCCGGGTACCGAAGCGCCGTCGGAGATGAACTTCTGGTTCCCCGATCACCGAGCACTGTGTCTGGCCGAGAACGCAACTCACAATCTCCACAACCTGCTGACATTGCGGGGCGCACAGGTGCGCGACGCCCGCATCTGGTCGCGATACCTCACCGAGGCCATCGAGATGTTCGCCTACGACTCCGATGTCGCCTTCGCCTCCCATCATTGGCCCACCTGGGGCACCGACGAACTGCTCGTCTATCTGACCCAGCAGCGCGATCTGTACGCCTACCTCCATGATCAGACGCTGCGGCGAATGAATCAGGGATACGTGGGCAGCGAGATCGCCGAGGACTTCCCGATGCCGCCGGTCCTCGACGCGGCCTGGCACGCCCGCGGGTTCTACGGCTCGGTCAGCCACAACGTGAAAGCGATCTATCAGCGGTATCTCGGTTGGTACGACGGCAATCCGGCCCATCTGTGGCAGCACCCACCGGAGGCGTCGGCCGCTCGGTACGTGCGTGCGCTGGGCGGGGTCGAGGCAGCGGTCGCGAAAGCGCAGGAGTTCGCCGACGAGGGAGATCTTCGATTCGCCGCGGAACTGGCCGGCCACGCGGTGTTCGCCCAGCCGGACCATGCGGGCGCGAAAAAGCTCCTCGCGCAGGTGTTCACGAAACTGGGATACGGATCCGAGTGCGCCACCTGGCGCAACAACTTCCTGGTCGGTGCCGACGAGCTCGTCGGCCGGCCACATCCCGCACCGGTCAGCGGGTCCGGAATCGCGAGCGCGCTCACCATCACCCAACTCTTCGACAGTCTCGCCATCCGCATCGACGGCCCGCGAGCGTGGGACCTGTCGACGTCCATCCGATGGCACTTCACCGACACCGACGAGACCTATCGGATGGAGCTCTCGAACGGTGTCCTGATCCACCACCCGACGCGGCGACAGGATCCCGCCGATCTCGTCGTGACACTCACCAAGCGCGATCTGCTGGGCCTTCTCACCGGCACGGCAGCCAGTGGTGCCACCTTGGAGGGCGATACGTCCGCGATCTCGACCATCACCGGATTGGTCGATGACCCCGATCCCGGGTTCGCCATCGTCACACCGTGAGCGAAGTCATTTGGCGGCAACGCAGTTCGGGTCGCGAGCCCTTCGAGGCTCGTCGCTATCGCTCCTCACACCTCAGGGAGCGAAAACGGCACGCCACCATCACTCCTCACACCTCAGGGAGCGAAAACGGCACGCCACCATCACTCCTCACACCTCAGGGAGCGAAAACGGCACGTCGCGATCGCTCCGAAGTCGCGAGGCGTCAGGGGACGATGTTCACCATCCGGCCGGGCACCACGATCACCTTGCGCGGTTCGGCACCGTCGAGGAGTGCGGCGATCTTCTCGTCGGCGAGGGCAGTGGTGCGCAGGGTGTCCTCGTCGGCGTCGGCGGCGACCGTGATCCGGCTGCGGACCTTGCCCTTGACCTGCACCGGGATCTCGATCGTGTCCTCGACCAGCCACGCCTCGTCGGCGACCGGGAACGGCGCGCGGACGACGAGGGTGTCGTGGCCCAGGCGATGCCACAGTTCCTCGGCGATGTGCGGTGCCAGCGGCGCGAGCATGATCACCAGCGCTTCGACGGCATCCCTTGGCGCACCGGCCTTCTCGAAGTTCTTGGTGAGGTGGTTGGTCAGCACGGTCAGCTTGGCGACGGCGGTGTTGTTGCGCAGTGCCGCGTAATCCTCGCGGACACCGGCGATCGTCTTGTGCAGCAACCGCTTCGTGTCGTCGTCGGACTCGGCGTCGGCGACGCGCAGCTCACCGGACTCCTCGTCGACGACCAGGCGCCAGATGCGCTGCAGGAACCGCTGCGAACCGACGACGTCCTTGGTCGCCCAGGGGCGTGACTGGTCGAGCGGACCCATGAACATCTCGTAGACGCGCAGGGTGTCGGCACCGTAGTCGCGGCAGATGTCGTCGGGGGTCACCGAGTTCTTCAGCGACTTGCCCATCTTGCCGTACTCCTGGCGCACCTCTTCACCGTTGTAGAAGAACTTGCCGTTCTCCTCGGTGACCTCCTCGGCCGGCACATAGATACCGCGCGAGTCGGTGTACGCGTACGCCTGGATCATGCCCTGGTTGAACAGCTTTCGATACGGCTCGCGGCTGGTGACGTAGCCGAGGTCGAACAGGACCTTGTGCCAGAACCGCGAATACAGCAGGTGCAGCACGGCATGTTCGACGCCACCGATGTAGAGGTCGAGGCCACCCGGATCGTTCGGACCATGCAATTCGGGACGCGGACCCATCCAGTAGGCCTCGTTGTCCTTGTCGCACAGGGTTTCCTGATTGGTGGGATCGATGTAGCGCAGCTGATACCACGAGCTGCCCGCCCACTGCGGCATGACGTTGGCGTCGCGGGTGTAGGTCTTGGGACCGTCTCCGAGATCGAGCTCGACGGTCATCCACTCGCCGGCCTTGGCCAGCGGGGGCGACGGCTCGCTGTCGGCGTCGTCGGGGTCGAAGGAGACCGGCGCGTAGTCCTCGACCTCCGGGAGTTCCACCGGCAACATCGATTCGGGCAACGCGTGCGGCTGGCCGTCGGCGTCGTAGACGATCGGGAACGGCTCGCCCCAGTAACGCTGACGGGCGAAGAGCCAGTCACGCAGCTTGTACTGGATCTTGCCGGTGCCCACGCCGCCTGCCTCGAGGCGTTCGACGATTGCGGCCTTGGCGTCCTCGACGTTCTTGCCGTCCAGGAAGTCCGAGTTCACCAACGGGCCGTCGCCCATGTAGGCCTCGACCTGCACGTCGGTGTCCGAGCCGATCACCTCGATGATCGGCAGGCCGAACACGGTCGCGAACTCGTGGTCGCGGGCGTCGTGCGCCGGGACCGCCATGATGGCGCCGGTGCCGTAACCCATGAGAACGTAGTCGGCGATGAAGACCGGAACCTGGTGTCCGTTCACCGGATTGATCGCGAAGGAACCGGTGAAGACGCCGGTCTTCTCCTTGTTCTCCTGGCGTTCGAGGTCGGACTTCGCCGCGATCGACGACCGGTACTCCGCGACGGCCGTCGCGGGATCGCTGCCGCCGCGTGTCCACCGGTCGTCGGTGCCCTCCGGCCAGGCGTCGGCGGTCAGCGCGTCGACCAGCGGATGCTCGGGGGCCAGCACCATGTAGGTGGCACCGAAGAGCGTGTCCGGGCGGGTCGTGAAGACCTCGATGTCGCCGACACCGGGCGCCCCGAACCGGACCTGCGCACCCCGCGAACGGCCGATCCAGTTGCGCTGCATGGTCTTGACCTTCTCCGGCCAGTCCAGCAGGTCCAGGTCGTCGAGCAGCCGGTCGGAGTAGGCGGTGATCCGCATCATCCACTGCCGCAGATGCTTGCGGAAGACCGGGAAGTTGCCGCGATCACTGCGCCCGTCGGCGGTCACCTCCTCGTTGGCCAGCACCGTGCCCAGACCGGGGCACCAGTTGACCAGCGAATCACTCAGGTACACCAGGCGGTGGTCGTCGATCACTGCGGTGCGCTCGGCCGGCGTCAGATCCGCCCAGGACTTGCCGGCGTTCTCGCCGGTGAGCTCACGTGTGCCCGCGGCGAACTCGTCGACCAGCTCGGAGATGCGCCGGGCCTTGCCCTGCTCGGCGTCGAACCAGGCGTTGTAGATCTGCAGGAAGATCCACTGCGTCCAGCGGTAGAAGTCGACGTCGGTGGTCGCGACGCGACGACGCTCGTCGTGGCCGAGGCCGAGTCGTCGGATCTGGCCGAGGTAGCGCTCGATGTTCTGCTCGGTCGTGGTCCGCGGATGGGTGCCGGTCTGGACGGCGTACTGCTCGGCCGGCAGACCGAAGGAGTCGAAACCCATCGTGTGCAGAACGTTCTTGCCGGTCATCCGCTGGTAGCGGGCGAAGACGTCGCTGGCGATGAACCCCAGCGGATGGCCGACGTGCAGACCCGCACCCGAGGGGTAGGGGAACATGTCCTGGACGAACAGCTTGTCGGGAGCGTCGGCGCTGCCGCCGCCGAACGCGCTCAGGTCACCGGCGAGCGGTCCGACGGGATTCGGTGCCTCGTAGGCATGCTCGTCGGACCAGGCCTGCTGCCAGCGCTGCTCGAGCTCACCCGCGACCTCCGCGGTGTAGCGATGAGCGGTCGCCCCGGCGGAGCCGTTGGTGCTGGTGGTGTCGACTGAAGTCACCCGACCAGGGTAAATCCTGTGCCCGACCAGCCTGAAATCCGGTCAGCTCGTCACCCCGCCAGCGCAGGCACGTCCATGAGGTGCAGTTCACCCGGGCACGCTCGATTCGGTTGCACAGCGGACGCAGTCGTATGCTGTGGGTCGTGAATGCCCTGTCCGTCGTCGTTGCCGTCCTGCTCTTCGCACTGGCCGGGCTCTGGACCACGGTCGGGGTCCGCGGTCTTCGCGGCTCTCTTCCCCGCAACCGCCGTCTCGGTGTTCGCACCGACGAGACCATGCGCTCCGATGAGGCCTTCCGCGTCGCGAACCGCGTCGCGGCACCCGGAACGCTCGGCGCGAGTGTGATCCTCGTCCTCGGTGCGGTCGCCACCCTGGCCGTCGACGGCGGTTGGTCCATCCTCTTCGGTGTCGTCGCCCTGGTGGCCGCGCTTGTCATCATCGGCCTGGTCAGCGCCATCGGCGTGCGCGCGGCTGCGACCGTACCGGCCGAGGACGCGGGCTGCTCCTGCTGCTCGGGTCATGACGACGCGCATTCCGCCGAGAAGCCGGCCGGGGCGGAGTCCGACCCGGCTGCCGACTGCGGCACCAGCAGCTGCGGTGCGTGCTCGCTGCGCGGCGTCTGCGCGAACGACACCGCGCAGGCCTGAGCGTCACCCGCCGTCGGCAGCTCTCACATATGCGCGCGCTCAAGAACCTCCTCGACCGTTCGCCGATCGACGGATTCATCCTCGCGATCGTGGCCGCGGTCGTCGTCGCCGCCTTCCTGCCCGTCCGCGGGGCCGCCGGGGACGCATTCGAGTGGATCGTCGTCGTCGCGATCGGTGCTCTGTTCTTCCTCTACGGCACGCGGCTGCACCCGCGCGAGGCTCTCGACGGCCTCAAGCACTGGCGGCTGCACCTGACGATTCTCGCGTTCACCTTCGTCGCGTTCCCGATCATCGGTCTGGCCCTCAAACCGGTCGTCGAGCCGCTGATCGGTGACGACCTCTATGCCGGGCTGCTGTTCCTGTGTCTGGTGCCCTCGACGGTGCAGTCGTCGATCGCGTTCACCTCCATCGCCAAGGGCAACGTCGCCGGCGCCATCGTCAGCGCCTCCGCGTCGAACATCCTCGGTGTGTTCCTCACCCCGGTACTCGTCGTCGCACTGATGCAGAACACCGGAGACGCCACCATCGACGCGTCGGCGATCCTGAAGATCGTGGCGCAGATCCTGGTGCCGTTCGTCGTCGGTCAGCTGGCACGACCGTGGGTCGGGCCGTTCTTCGCACGCCACGCCCACATCACCAAGCTGGCCGATCGCAGCGCCATCGTGCTCGTCGTCTACGTCGCCTTCAGCGAGGGCGTCGAGAACGGCATCTGGTCGTCGGTCGACGCAGTGCAGGTGATCGCCGTGTCGCTGATCTCGCTGGTGTTCGTCGTGGTCATGCTCGTGGTCACCGGATGGCTGCCCACGAAGCTCGGCTTCGACCGTGCCGACACCATCGCCATCCAGTTCTGCGGCACCAAGAAAAGCCTCGCCACCGGGCTCCCGATGGCCACCGTGCTCTTCGCCGGTTCGACCGTCGGCCTCATCGTCCTACCGCTGATGATCTTCCATCAGATCCAGCTCATCATCTGCTCGTGGCTGGCGACGCGGTACGGACGTGAGGCGGAGGCTGCGGAGACCTCCTGACGATTACCGGGGTCCACGGTCGAAAAAGTCACGGGCCGCGGCCTGTTCGATGCGGTCAGGTACGGATACGGGCGAGCACACGGCACGCCTGACTGTTTTGCCCGGTTGTCAGTTGCCACCGTGAAGGGACCACCGTGAGCTGATTTTTGCCACGAGGATGGGACCACCTGGATTGCCAGTTATGGGACCACCGGCGCGTCGCGTCGGTGGTCCCTTCGTTTTGCTCGTTGACTCAACTGCAAGATTCGCAGGAGGGGCGGCG
>NZ_JANRHB010000046.1:0-31726 GCF_024733855.1 Gordonia sp. GONU | reverse complement strand
TGGCGTGTTCCTTTCGCAGACGGGACAATCCAGCTGCCGACAGACCAGTCGCGATGTCCTCGATCGCCACTCCGAGGCCGCCGCCGGCGGCGGCCGCCGCGAGCGCATTGGGAACCTGGTGCTCACCGCGCGCCCCCAGGCGCACGTCGGTGGAACCCCACGGCGTGTGCAGACGGAAGGATGCCCGCAGCTCGTCGTCGACGACGATGTCCGAGGCGTATACGTCGGCATCGGGCGACAGGCCGTACCGCAACACCCGGGCCGAGGTGCGGTCCGCCATCGCCGCCACATAACGGTGGTCGGCGTTCAGAACGGCGATCCCGTCGGCCGGAAGGGACTCGACCAGCTCGCCCTTCGCGCGGGCCACCGACTCGATGTCCCCGAACAGTTCCAGATGCACGCCTTCCACGCGGGTGATGACGCCGACGGTCGGCCTCGCGATGGAGCACAGCAGGTCGATGTGGCCGATCCCGCGGGCACCCATCTCGAGGACGACGGCCTCGACGTCGTCGGCGGCGCCGGCGAGCGTCAGCGGGAGTCCCAGCTCGTTGTTGAAGGATTTCTCACTCGCCGCGGTCCGATAGGTGGTCTGCAGCACGCCGGCGAGGAGGTCCTTGGTGGAGGTCTTGCCGACCGACCCGGTGATCCCGACGACGCGGTCGGGAATGCGGCGGCGGACCGCGCGACCGAGGTCGGCGAGCGCGAGCGCGGTGTCCGGGACCCTGATGGCGGTGCCGCGCGTGGCCTCGTCCTGCGAGGTGAAGTAGGCCGCCGCGCCGCTTTCGAGGGCCGCCGGGATGAAGTCGTGGCCGTCGCGTTCGGCGACGATCGGCACGAACAGCTGCCCCGGCCGGACGCTGCGCGAGTCGATGCTCGCCCCGTCGACCTGCACGTCGGGACCGATCAACTCGCCACCGACCGAAGCCGCGATCTCACTCGCCAAGAAATGCACGACCTCACGCTAGCCGACGGCCCGTGCACGGCTCCCCCGCCGCCCGCGGTGCTGACCTCGATACTCGTGTCGAAATCCACAACCGGCCACTCCACCCCGAGAACTCGGTGGCCCGGGGCCGTATCGTGACATGCATGTCTTCGCGGCTCCTGCGTCTGGTCGTCCTCTACGGCGGGGTCTCCGCCGAACACGATGTGTCACGGGTCACAGCCGCGCACGTGCTCGCCGCCGCCGACCGGGCGAAATACGACCTGGTCCCCATCGGCATCGCCAAGGACGGGACCTGGCTGCGGAACGACAAGGCGATCGCCGCGATCGCCGACGGCACCGAGCTCCCCGACGTCCTGGAGGTGGCGGGCACCGTCGTCGACCCGCTGGCCGAACTCCGCGGTCACGCCGACGAGGCGATCACCGTCGTGCTGCCGCTGCTGCATGGTCCGCACGGCGAGGACGGCACCATCCAGGGGATGCTCGAGCTGTTCAAGCTGCCGTACGTCGGCGCCGGGGTGCTCTCGTCTGCGCTGTGCATGGACAAGGCGATGGCGAAGATCGTCGCTGCGCAGGCCGGCATCCCGCAGTGCCGCTGGGTCGAGTTCCGCGACGGCGTCGACGACCCGGACACCATCGTCTCGCGGGCCGTCGACGAGCTCGGACTCCCGGTGTTCGTGAAGCCTGCGAACCTCGGATCGTCGGTCGGCATCACCAAGGCGCACGACGAGCGCGAGTTGGACTCCGCCATCAACCTGGCCCTTCGCTACGACGACGTGGTGATCATCGAGGAGAACATCACCGGTCGCGAGATCGAGGTCGCCGTCCTCGGCGACACGGCCCCCGAGACCTCGGTTCCCGGCGAGATCGAACCCGGCAGCGAGTTCTACGACTACGAGGACAAGTACGTCACCGGCGCCGCCCGGCTCGTCATCCCCGCGGTACTGCCGGACGACGCGATCGCCGAGGTCAGGGAGCTCGCCGCCCGGACGTTCACGGCGATGCGATGCACCGGCATGGCGCGGGTGGACTTCTTCTACGAGGCGGCCGGGCGAGGGTGGCTGCTCAACGAGGTCAACACCATCCCCGGGTTCACGCCCGGCTCGATGTACCCGAAGCTGTGGGAGGCCACCGGGGTGTCCTACCCCGACCTCATCGACCAGCTCGTCACCTTCGCGCTCGAGGTCCACCGGCGGCGCGTCGGGTTCTCGACCGAACACTGAGCTGCCCCTCCGGGCGTGCCGGACCCCCGTCCGCACGGCACCGACGGCCGACGCGCGGGCCAAGTCACCCGAACCCGGCGTCGAACGGCGGTAGCATCGCACGCGTGACCCCCACCCAGGCTGCCCGGTCGCTGCGCGTGCTGGTCTATTCCGACGATTCCGAGACCCGGGCCCAGGTCATCGGTGCACTCGGCACCCGGCCGTCCCAGAGTATCCCCGAACTCAGCTTCATCGAAGTCGCCACGGCTCCAATGGTGTTCGCCCAGCTCGACGCCGGCGTGGTCGACGCGGTGATCGCCGACGGCGAGGCATCCCCGGCAGGCGGGATGGGGATCGCCAAGCAGATGAAGGACGAACTCGACCCCAGCCCTCCCGTCCTGGTGCTGCTCGGCCGCGCCGACGACCGCTGGCTCGCCGAATGGTCGCGGGCCGACGCCGTCGCGCAACTTCCGGTCGACCCTCTCGGGCTCCCGGAGGCCTTCGTCGAGATGGTCGAGAAACGCCGAAACGTCTGAAACAGGTGACTCCCGCGGGACGAACACCTAGGCTTGTGGTGCAGCTCACAACCGCGTCCGGAGGTTCCGACCGAACCCCTGACACGGGCAGGACAATCGCCGAGCCGGAGCCGCCCACCAGGTGTTTCCGGCCGACCGGAGCGAGGAGGAGTCCACGCTTTGAACGCCTACGTCCCGATCATGATCCTCGGGGCAATCGGCGTGGCGTTTGCCGTTTTCAGCGTCTTCATCGGCGTCGCGATCGGTCCGAAACGGTACAACCGCGCCAAACTCGAGGCGTACGAGTGCGGCATCGAACCGGTGGGACAGAGTCTGCTCACTCCCGCCTCCCGTCGCGGAGGCGCCGGCCCCACCTTCACCGGACCGATCCAGCGAGTGCCGGTCAAGTACTACCTCACCGCGATGCTGTTCATCATCTTCGACATCGAGATCGTCTTCCTCTACCCCTGGGCCGTCGCCTTCGACTCCTTCGGCTGGTTCGGCCTCGCGGCCATGCTCTTGTTCATCGTCAATGTCTCGGTCGCCTACGCCTATGAATGGCGCCGCGGCGGACTGAGCTGGGACTGAGGACTTTTCACCCGGTCAAGCGTCTGCAAGGAGGTCAGTCATGGGACTCGAGGAACGACTCCCCAGCGGTTTCCTGCTGAGCACCGTCGAGGATCTCGCCGGCTTCATGCGCAAGGGTTCGCTGTGGCCGGCCACCTTCGGGCTCGCCTGCTGCGCAATCGAGATGATGTCCACCACGTCGGGCCGGTACGACCTCGCACGGTTCGGCATGGAGGCCTTCCGCGCATCCCCGCGGCAGGCGGACCTGATGATCGTCGCCGGTCGCGTGAGCCAGAAGATGGCGCCGGTCCTCCGGCAGATCTACGACCAGATGGTCGAACCGAAATGGGTTCTGGCGATGGGGGTCTGTGCATCGTCCGGCGGGATGTTCAACAACTACGCGATCGTCCAGGGTGTCGACCACGTCGTACCCGTGGACATCTACCTCCCCGGTTGTCCGCCCCGTCCCGAGATGCTGCTGAACGCAATTCTCAAGCTGCACGAGAAGATCCAGGAGATGCCGCTCGGGGTGAACCGCGAGGAGGCCATCTGGGCAGCGGAACGTGCTGCGTTGCAGTCGACTCCGACCATCGAGATGAAGGGGCTGCTGCGATGACCGAACTCGGCATGCCCGACCCCCATCCCCGAGACCTCAAGCCACCCGACCCCGAGGTCATCGGCGTCCGCCACGGGCTGTTCGGCGCACCCGGCACGGGCGACACCTCCGGATACGGAGGACTGATCGATCCGATCACCCTGCCGCCCAGTTCGACTCGCCCCTACGGCAGCTATTTCGACGAGATCGCCGACGTCCTGGAAGCCGAGCTCGGCGACACCTACGACGCCGCCGTCGAGAAGGTGGTCATCTTCCGCGACGAGATGACCGTCCACGTCGCGCGGGAACATCTGCCCTCGGTCGCACTCACCCTCCGCAACGCACCCGGGCTGCGGTTCGAACTGTGCCTGGGGGTCAACGGAGTCCACTACCCCGGTGACACCGACCGTGAACTGCACGCCGTCTATCCCCTGGCCTCGCTGACCCACAACCGCCGCGTGCGCCTCGAGGTGTCGGCGCCCGACGCCGATCCGCACATCCCGAGCATCTGCGACATCTACCCCACCAACGACTGGCACGAACGCGAGACCTACGACTTCTTCGGCATCGTCTTCGACGGCCACCGATCGCTGACGCGCATCGAGATGCCCGATGACTGGGAGGGACATCCACAGCGCAAGGACTACCCGCTCGGCGGAGTACCCGTCGAGTACAAGGGAACCCGCGTCGACCCACCAGACCGGAGGAGGTCGTACAGCTGATGCCCGACACAGCCACCGGATCGTCGAAACCCCGATCCTCCTCCGCACGCGGGGAGACACCGCCGCGCACCTACACCGTCTCGGGACAGGACTGGGATTCCATCGTCTCCGACGTCCGCACCCGCGCCGAACAGCAACCCGGCGACGAACGCATCGTCGTCAACATGGGGCCCCAGCACCCGTCGACGCACGGCGTCCTGCGCCTCATCCTGGAGATCGAGGGCGAGACGGTCACCGAGGCACGCTGCGGAATCGGATACCTGCACACCGGGATCGAGAAGAATCTCGAGTACCGGAACTGGATGCAGGGGGTCACGTTCGTCACCCGGATGGACTACTTGTCGCCGTTCTTCAACGAGACCGCATACTGCCTCGGCGTCGAGAAGCTCCTCGGGATCACCGACGACATCCCGGAGCGTGCCACCGTCATCCGCGTCATGCTGATGGAACTGAACCGAATCAGCAGCCACCTCGTGGCACTGGCGACCGGGGGTATGGAACTCGGCGCCGTCACCGCCATGTTCCTCGGGTTCCGGGAGCGCGAACTGATCCTCGACCTCTTCGAACTCATCACCGGTCTGCGTATGAACCATGCCTACATCCGCCCCGGCGGGGTGGCCCAGGACCTGCCGCACGATGGACCCGAACAGGTCGCCAAGGTCCTCGCAGAACTTCCGGGACGCCTGGACGAGCTCGGAGATCTGCTGAACGACAACTACATCTGGAAGGCACGGACCCAGAACGTCGGATACCTCGATCTGACCGGCTGCATGGCGCTCGGCATCACCGGACCGGTCTTGCGGTCGACCGGCTATCCACACGATCTGCGAAAGTCGCAGCCGTACTGCGGCTACGAGACCTACGACTTCGACGTCATCACCGCCGACACGTGTGACTCGTACGGACGCTATCTCATCCGCGTCAAGGAGATGCGCGAGTCGATCCGCATCGTCGAACAGTGTCTCGAACGGCTCCGTCCCGGCCCGGTGATGGTCGCCGACCGGAAGCTGGCCTGGCCGGCGGATCTCGCGCTCGGCCCCGACGGTCTCGGCAACTCACCCGAACACATCGCCCGGATCATGGGTACCTCGATGGAGGCGCTGATCCATCACTTCAAGTTGGTCACCGAGGGTATGCGGGTGCCGGCCGGGCAGTGCTACATCGCGGTCGAGTCCCCACGCGGTGAACTCGGTGTCCACCTGGTCAGCGATGGCGGCACCCGACCCTATCGCGTCCACTTCCGCGATCCGTCGTTCACGAATCTGCAAGCGGTGGCGGCGATGTGCGAAGGCGGCATGGTCGCCGACGTGATCACCGCGGTGGCCAGTATCGACCCGGTGATGGGAGGCGTGGACCGATGACCGATCCCGTATTCGTGGACCTTTCCACCTCCCCGCCGACCGAGGACGCCGCGCCCGCACAGTGCACCCCGGCGCCGACCATCACCTTCGATGGCCCGTCGGCATATCCGACCGAGGTCGCCGAACGCCTCGCCGAGCAGGCGGCGCCGATCATCGCGCGCTACCCGCAGGCGCGGTCAGCGCTTCTGCCCCTGCTCCACCTGGTGCAGTCCGAGGACGGTCACATCACCAGGGCGGGCATCGAATTCTGTGCGGGTCAGCTCGATCTGACTGCGGCACAGGTCGCCTCGGTCGCGACCTTCTACTCGATGTACCGCCGTTCGCCGACCGGCGAATACCTCGTCGGCGTGTGCACCAACATGTTGTGCGCCACCCTCGGCGGCGACGAGATCCTCCGCGCGGTCTGCGACCACCTCGGTGTCCAGCCCGGGGACACCACCTCGGACGCCCGCATCACGGTCGAACACGTCGAATGCAACGCCGCCTGCGATTTCGCGCCCGTGGTGATGGTGAACTGGGAGTTCTTCGACAACCAGACACCGGAGTCGACGATCGAACTCGTCGAGGACCTCCGTGCCGGTGTCACCGTCGAACCCGCCCGCGGCACCGGGAGGGTGCGCTCGTTCCGCCAGACCGAACGCGAGCTCGCCGGCGCCGCAACCGCAACGCCTCCCCCGCCGGTTGAGCCGGCACCGAGCGCAGCGAAGCCACCCCCGCCGGTTGAGCCGGCACCGAGCGCAGCGAGGAGCCGCGTCGAAACCCCCGAACCACCCGAACCCGATCCGCCGGAAACCCCGGTCCTGTCCCGCCACTGGGACGAGCCCGAGTCCTGGTCCCTCGCGAATCATCTGCGCCACAACGGCTACCGCGGCCTGCGTACCGCGCTCGACACCCCACCCGCCGACGTCATCGAGATGGTCAAGGCCTCCGGCCTCCGGGGACGCGGGGGTGCCGGTTTCCCGGTCGGGATGAAGTGGTCGTTCATCCCCCAAGAAGAATCTCCCGACGCCGAACCGTCGATTCCGCACTACCTCGTGGTCAACGCCGACGAATCCGAACCCGGCACCTGCAAGGACATGCCGCTCATGCTCGCGACGCCGCACACCCTGATCGAGGGGGTGATCATCGCGGCGTATGCCATCCGCGCGCATCATGCGTTCATCTACGTTCGGGGGGAGGTCGCCTCGGTTCTGCGGCGGCTTCGCACCGCGGTCGACGAGGCATACGCCGCCGGCTATCTCGGCACCGACATCCTGGGGTCGGGCTTCGACCTGGAGCTCGTGGTGCACGCCGGCGCCGGCGCCTACATCTGCGGGGAGGAGACGGCCCTCCTCGACTCGCTCGAAGGCCGTCGCGGCCAACCACGCCTCCGCCCGCCGTTCCCGGCGGTCGCCGGTCTGTACGCCAGTCCGACCGTGGTCAACAATGTGGAATCCATTGCGAGCGTGCCGTCCATCATCCGTAACGGCGTCGACTGGTTCCGCTCGATGGGTACCGAGAAGTCCCCTGGTTTCACCCTGTACTCGCTGTCCGGCCATGTCACGCATCCGGGCCAGTACGAGGCACCGCTCGGTATCACCCTGCGGCAGCTCCTCGAACGCGCCGGCGGCGTACGCGCCGGACACGAACTCAAGTTCTGGACCCCGGGCGGGTCGTCGACGCCGCTCCTCACGCCGGAGCATCTCGACGTCCCACTCGACTACGAGGGAGTCGGTGCCGCGGGCTCCATGCTGGGCACCAAGGCTCTTCAGATCTTCGACGAGACGACATGTGTCGTCGGCGCGGTCCTGCGCTGGACCGAGTTCTACGCGCACGAGTCGTGCGGAAAGTGCACACCGTGCCGCGAGGGCACGTACTGGCTGGTGCAACTACTTCACCGGCTCGAGCACGAGGGCGGCACCACCGCCGATCTCGACACCCTCGCCGACGTCACCAACAGCGTCGTCGGAAAGTCGTTCTGCGCGCTCGGCGACGGCGCGGGCAGCCCGATCGTGTCCTCGCTGGAGTACTTCCGGGAGGAGTACCTCGCTCATCTCGACCACGGTTGTCCGTTCGACCACTCGTTGTCGACGGTCTTCGACTCACCGGGCGGCAATCCGACGGGAGGTGTCCGATGACCCTCACACACGGTAGCGATCCGACGACCGGGGCCGACCTCGTCGGGATCACCATCGACGGGCACGAGGTCCGGGTTCCGAAGGGCACCCTGCTGATCCGCGCCGCCGAACAGATCGGCGTCACCATCCCCCGCTTCTGCGACCACCCGCTGCTCGACCCGGTCGGCGCCTGCCGCCAGTGCCTCGTCGAGGTCGAGGGTCAGCGAAAGCCGCTGGCGTCGTGCACGACAACGGCCACCGACGGGATGGTCGTCCGGACGCAGCTCAGTTCCCAGATCGCCGCCGATGCCCAGCGGGGCGTGATGGAACTGCTGCTGATCAACCATCCGCTCGACTGCCCGGTGTGCGACAAGGGCGGCGAGTGCCCGCTGCAGAACCAGGCCATGTCGGCCGGCCGCAGCGAGTCTCGGTTCGACGGCGTCAAGCGCACGTTCACCAAGCCGGTCCCGCTGTCGTCCGAGGTCCTGCTCGACCGCGAACGATGTGTGCTGTGCGCCCGGTGCACGCGGTTCTCGACACAGATCGCGGGCGACCCGCTCATCGAGCTCGCAGATCGCGGTGCGCTGCAACAGGTCAGCATCTATGAGGACGAACCGTTCGACTCGTACTTCTCCGGCAACACCGTGCAGATCTGCCCGGTCGGCGCGCTGACCGGTGCGCAGTACCGGTTCCGTGCAAGGCCTTTCGACCTGGTCTCGACACCGAGCGTCTGCGAGCACTGTGCGAGCGGATGCGCCCAGCGCACCGATCACCGGCGCGGCCAGGTGCTCCGCCGCCTCGCCGGCGACGACCCCGAGGTCAATTCCGAGTGGAACTGCGACAAGGGGCGATGGGCGTTCGCGTATGCGACCGCGGCCGACCGTCTGACCTCTCCCCTGATCCGCGACCGGCACGGCGAACTGCGGGAGGCGTCGTGGGCCGACGCGATCCGCGTTGCTGCGGAGGGGCTCTCGGCGACCATCGGAAACGTGGGTGTCCTGACCGGCGGACGTCTCACCGTCGAGGACGCCTACGCCTACTCACGATTCGCCCGCACGGTCCTGAGGTCCGACGACATCGACTTCCGTGCGCGCGCCCACAGCACCGAGGAGGCGTCCTTCCTCGCGAGCCGGGTCGCGGGGCGCGGGCTCGAGACCACCTACGACGACCTGTCCGCCGCGCCGGCGGTGCTCCTCGTCGGTGTCGAACCCGAGGAAGAATCCCCGATCGTCTTCCTTCGCCTCCGTCGCGCGGTACGTACCAACCGGCAGCGGGTGGCCACCGTGGCGCCGTACGCGAGCCGCGGAGCGCAGAAACTCGATGCGCGACTGTTCCCCACGACGCCCGGTGCCGAGGGGGAGATCCTCACCTCCGCCGAGGTGGCCGACCATCTCCGCGAGCCCGGATCGGTGATCGTCGCCGGTGAGCGGCTCGCCGCCGCTCCGGATGGGTTGCGGGCGGCTGCCGATCTCGCGGACCGCACGGGCGCTCGCATCGCCTGGATTCCCCGACGGGCCGGCGAACGCGGTGCACTCGAGGTCGGCGCGATGGCCGGGCTGCTGCCGGGCGGTCGACCGATCACGGACCGCAGTGCACGCGAATCGGTGTCGGCTGTCTGGGGATCCGACATCCCGACGCGGCCCGGTCGCGACACCACCGGCATCCTCGACGCGGCCCGGTATCACGGGCTGTCACTGGTCGTCGCCGGTGTCGACCTCGAGGATCTCCCCGATCCCGCGGCCGCGAACGAAGCCCTCGCCGCCGCACCGTTCGTCGTGAGTCTCGAACAGCGGCCTTCGACGGTGACACCGCACGCCGATGTGGTGTTCCCGGTCGCGGCGGTGGCCGAGAAGGAAGGCACCTTCGTCGACTGGGAAGGCAGGCCGCGCAGCTTCACCGCCGCGCTCACCGAGTCGGGGCACATCCCCGACCACCGGGTCCTGGACGCCCTGGCCCGGCGTCTCGGCGTCGAACTGCGCTGCGACGGGCCGCAGACCATCCACATGGACCTGCGCCGGATCGGGGCGTGGTCGGGTGACCGCTCGCCCGTCGTCGCTCATGACCGTCCCCTGCGCGCACCCGAGTCCGGTCAGGCCGTGCTGGCGACCTGGCACATGCTGCTCGACCTCGGTCGTCTGCAGGACGGTGAACCGCACCTCGCCGGGACCGCTCGTCCACCGGTCGCACGCATGTCGGCGAGGACCGCCGCCGAAGCCGGTGTCGCGGTCGGCGGGCGGGTCCGGGTCAGCACCGCCGACGGGGAGATCGCGCTGCCCGTCGAATACGCCGACATGCCCGACCGGGTGGTCTGGGTCCCGCTCAACTCGCCCGGATCGCGTGTCCACGCGGACCTGCGGGCACAGGCGGGCGATCTCGTCGCCTTGTCGCCTGCCTCGGCGGCCGACGTCGCCGGAGGCGTCCCGATGAACACCGCCGGAGGCGTCCGATGAACACGCTCACGCTCGCCATCGACTACCCCGACCTCACCGATTTCGGCCACGACCCCATCTGGCTCATCGTCGTCAAGGCCGTCGCCGTGTTCGCGTTCCTGGTCCTCAACCCGCTGGTCGCGATCCTGCTCGAACGCAAGATCATGGCGCGCATGCAAACCCGGATCGGACCCAACCGCGTCGGACCCCGCGGGATTCTCCAGAGCCTGGCCGACGGCGCGAAACTCGCGCTGAAGGAGGGCATCATCCCGACCGGCGTGGACAAGGTGATCTACCTCCTCGCACCGATCATCGCGGTCGTCCCGGCGGTCATGGCGTTCGCGGTGATCCCGTTCGGACCGATGGTCTCGGTGTTCGGCCACGAAACCCCCTTGCAGCTCACCGATCTGCCCGTCGGGGTGCTCTATGTCCTCGCCGTGACATCGGTCGGCGTCTACGGCATCGTGCTGGCCGGCTGGTCGTCGGGCTCCACCTATCCACTGCTCGGCGGGCTGCGGTCCACCGCCCAGGTGATCTCCTACGAGATCGCGATGGGACTCACGTTCGCGGCGGTGTTCCTCGACGCCGGGACGATGTCGACGTCCGGGATCGTCGCGGCGCAGGAACACCACTGGTACTTCCTGCTGCTGCTCCCGTCCTTCGTGATCTACGCGATCTCGATGGTCGGCGAGACCAACCGCGCCCCGTTCGACCTGCCCGAGGCCGAGGGCGAGCTGGTGGGCGGCTTCCACACCGAGTACTCGTCGCTGAAGTTCGCCATGTTCATGCTTGCCGAGTACATCAACATGGTGACGGTCTCGGCCCTCGCCACCACGATGTTCCTGGGCGGCTGGCAGGCCCCGTGGCCGCTGAGTGCCTTCGACTGGGCGAACTCCGGATGGTGGCCCGTCCTCTGGTTCACCATCAAGGTCTGGGCGTTCCTGTTCGTGTTCATCTGGCTCCGAACCAGCCTGCCGCGGTTGCGGTACGACCAGTTCATGAACCTGGGCTGGAAGGTGCTCATCCCGATCTCGCTCGCCTGGGTGATGGTCGTGGCGATCATCCGCGCCTTCGTCGGCGGCGACAACGCCGAACTCATCCGGGCCCTCGTCTCGGCGGGCGCCGGTCTCGTGGTGACCGGCCTGATCGCCTATGCGATCTGGCGGATGATGCGGGTACCGGATGCGCCGGAGACGGCCGCGGAACCCGAACGTCCGGCGGCATTCGACGCCATGGCCGGTGGGTTCCCGATCCCGCCGATGCCCGCACCGGACTCGAGATCGCAGCCGGTCCGCACCGACCCCGAGCTGCCCCTTCCCGCCGATCAGACGCCGAGCAGGGAGACCACCGATGCCTGATTTCCTCAAGCCCGTCAGTGGATTACGCGTCACCTTCGGTGGCATGTTCCAGCCGAGCATCACCGAACAGTATCCCGAGGAGAAACGACCGACCGCACCTCGCTATCACGGTCGGCACCAACTCAATCGGCACCCCGACGGACTGGAGAAGTGCATCGGGTGTGAGTTGTGCGCCTGGGCGTGTCCGGCCGACGCCATCTATGTCGAGGGGGCCGACAACACACCAGACGAACGGTATTCGCCCGGTGAGCGATACGGGCGGGTCTACCAGATCAACTATCTGCGGTGTATCGGCTGCGGACTCTGCATCGAGGCGTGTCCGACGCGTGCGCTCACGATGACCAATGACTACGAACTCGCCGACGACAACCGCGCCGACCTCATCTACGAGAAGGACCGGCTGCTGGCGCCGCTGCAACCGGGCGTCGAACCCCCGCCGCACGCCATGGCACCGGGATCGACCGAGGAGAACTACTACCGGGGCGAGATCACCTCCGACGGCCGGCTGACCCCGCTGCCGACTCCGACGGTGCGCGAGGGCGCACGGGAGCCGCGGCCATGACGCCCGGATCGATGACGACGCTTCTCGCCGACGAACTGGTCCGCACCTCGACCGGGGAGGCCGTGCAGTTCTGGGTACTCGGCGTCGTCGCGGTGGTCGGCGCACTGGGTGTCGTGTTCGCCACCAAGGCCGTGTATTCGGCGATCTTCCTGGCCACGACGATGATCGTTCTCGCGGTCTTCTACGTGGCCCAGGGCGCACTGTTCCTCGGGGTCGTGCAGGTGGTCGTCTACACCGGCGCGGTGATGATGCTGTTCCTGTTCGTGCTCATGCTCATCGGCGTCGATTCATCGGACTCACTCAAAGAGACCCTGCGAGGGCAGCGCGTGGCCGCGTCCCTCGTCGGACTCGGCTTCGGTGTGCTCCTGATCGCGGGGATCGGCAACGCAACCATCGCGGTCACCACCGGCGCCACCGCCCCCGGCGCACTGGCCGATGACAGCAACTACGGCATCGAGGCGATCGCCGAACTGATCTTCGTCCGTTATCTGTGGGCCTTCGAACTGACGGGCGCCCTGCTCATCGCGGCCACCCTCGGCGCGATGGTCTTGGCCCACCGGGAGCGGTTCGGTCCGCGTCTGACCCAGAAGGAGTTGTCGCAGGCCCGGTTCCGTAGCGGCGTCAACCTCACGCCCCTGCCGAGTCCCGGTGTGTACGCCCGCCACAATGCGGTCGACGTCCCGGCGCGACTCCCCGACGGGAGTCCCTCCGACCTCTCGGTGAACGCCATCCTGGCCGCACGCACGTTGCGGCAGAAGAACCCGGAGGGTCCGAAGAATCCCGAGGGCCAGAATCCCGGGGGGCGCGCATGAACCCGGAGAACTACCTCTACCTCTCGGCACTGCTGTTCACCATCGGCGCCGCCGGGGTCCTGCTGCGACGCAACGCGATCGTCGTGTTCATGTGCATCGAGTTGATGCTCAACGCCGCCAATCTCGCCTTCGTCACGTTCGCTCGGATGAACCAGTCCTTCGAGGGGCAGGTGATCGCATTCTTCACGATGGTGGTCGCCGCTGCCGAGGTGGTCGTCGGGCTCGCCATCATCATGACCATCTTCCGATCGCGCCGCTCGGCGTCGGTCGACGACGCGGATCTGCTCAAGCGGTAGAGGAGGATTGGTGAACGCCGAACTGACCGCGTCACTGCTCTGGTTGGTCCCCGCGCTCCCGCTCGCCGGTGCGGTGATCCTTCTCCTCGGCGGTCGTGCCACCGATCGCTGGGGTCATCTGCTCGGTACCGCCGCGGCGATCGCGTCGTTCGTGGTCGGACTGGTGATGTTCGCCGGGATGGTGTCCCGCTCGGCCGATGACCGCGGGGTCACCGACACACTGTTCCGCTGGGTGCCGGTCGGAGACTTGCAGGTGGACTTCGGTTTCCGCCTCGACCAGTTGTCCATGTGCTTCGTCCTCCTCATCACCGGTGTCGGGTCGCTGATCCACGTCTACTCGATCGGCTACATGTCCGACGACCCCGACCGCCGACGATTCTTCGGTTACCTCAACCTGTTTCTCGCGGCGATGCTCGTCCTCGTCCTCGCCGACAACTATCTCGGCCTGTATCTCGGCTGGGAGGGTGTGGGCCTGGCGTCGTATCTGTTGATCGGCTTCTGGCAGTACAAGCCGACCGCAGCGACTGCGGCGAAGAAGGCCTTCGTGGTCAACCGCGTCGGCGACGTCGGACTCGCCGTCGCACTGATGATCATGTTCGCCACCTTCGGGTCGGTCGCGTTCACCGCGGTCTTCGACGGCGCTCCCCAAGCCGGCGAAGGAACCCTCACCGCATTGGGTTTCGTGCTCCTGCTCGCGGCGTGCGGCAAGTCTGCACAGGTACCGCTGCAGTCGTGGCTCGGCGACGCGATGGAAGGTCCGACCCCGGTGTCCGCACTGATCCACGCGGCGACCATGGTGACCGCCGGCGTGTATCTGATCGTGCGCTCGGGTCCGATCTTCGACCTGGCACCCGTCGCGCAGGTCGGTGTCGTGGTCGTCGGATCGGTGACGCTGTTGTTCGGTGCGATCATCGGCTGCGCCAAGGACGACATCAAGAAGGCGCTCGCGGCGTCGACGATGAGCCAGATCGGGTACATGGTCCTGGCCGCCGGACTCGGTCCGGCCGGCTATGCGTTCGCCATCCTGCACCTTCTCACGCACGGCTTCTTCAAGGCCGGCCTGTTCCTCGGTGCCGGATCGGTGATGCACGGGATGAACGACGAGACCGACATGCGACGCTACGGCGGACTCCGCAAGCTCATGCCGATCACCTTCGTCACCTTCGGCGTCGGCTATCTCGCGATCATCGGAGTCCCACCGTTCGCGGGCTTCTACTCCAAGGACCACATCATCGAGGCCGCGTTCGGGGCAGGTGGCGTAAAGGGGCTGATCCTCGGTGGTGCAGCGCTTCTCGGTGCCGGTATCACCGCGTTCTACATGACCCGCGTGATGCTCCTGACGTTCTTCGGGGAGAAGCGGTGGCACGACGGCACGGATGCCGCTGTCCCGCATCCGCACGAGTCGCCCAGGGTGATGACCGGGCCGATGGTTCTGATCGCACTGGGCTCGGTGGCCTCCGGCGGGCTGCTGGCGATCGGCGGGTCGCTCGAGCACTGGCTGGAACCGGTGGTCGGCGAGCACACGGCTCATCATCTGATCCCGGTGTGGGCGATGACCGCGATCATCCTCGTCGTCGTCGCGGTGGGCGTCGCGATCGCCTACCGGCAGTATGCCACCCGTCCGGTGCCCGTCGTGGCGCCCGAGGACGTATCGGTGCTGACGGTCGCGGCACGGCATGATCTGTACGGCGACACGATCAACGAAGAGCTGCTGATGCGTCCCGGACAGCGCGTCACCGCCGGCCTGGTCGCCGTGGAGACCGACGGCGTCGACGGTCTGACGAGTGGCGTCGGCGATGCCGTGACCCGTACGTCGCGTCGAATACGTAGGTGGCAGAACGGTTATGTGCGGTCCTACGCGCTGTCGATGTTCGCCGGGACGACCCTGATCGTCGCACTCGTGATGGCGGTGAACGTGCTGTGAACATCCCCTGGCTGACGATCCTCTGGTTCGCACCCGCGGTGGGTGCGGCGCTCGTTCTCGCGATACCCGCGAGCCGTCCCGCGGTGGCTCGATGGTTCGCCTTCGCCATCACGCTCGGAGTCCTCGTCGTGGCTGTCGGCCTCGCGATCGGATTCGATCCGGCCGGTGAGCGATACCAGTTCACCGAGGACGTGAGCTGGATTCCGGCGCTGGGAACCCGATATGCGTTGGGGCTCGACGGGATCGGCCTGGTCCTGATCCTGTTGACGGCCGCGCTCCTGCCCCTGCTCCTGCTCGCCGGCTGGCACGACGCCGAATCCGCCGGGTCGCTGGACCATTCGGGCGGACGCGCCCAGAAGGGTCCGCACATCTACCTCGCACTGTTCCTCGCCACCGAGGCGATGGTGCTGATGAGCTTTGTCGCCCTCGACATCCTGCTCTTCTACATTTTCTTCGAGGCCATGCTCATTCCGATGTACTTCCTCATCGGCGGCTTCGGGACCGGGCCCAACCGCTCCGGTGCGGCGGTGAAGTTCCTGTTGTACAACCTGTTCGGCGGTCTGCTCCTGCTCGCCGCCGTGATCGGCGTGTACGTCGTCTCCGCACAGAACGGCGTCGGCGCAGATGGCGGCGGAACTTTCGCGCTCGGCGACATCGTGGCCGCGGTGTCGAGCGGCCAGATCGACGACACCACCGGCCTCGCGAAGTTGCTGTTCCTCGGTTTCATGTTCGCGTTCGCGGTGAAAGCCCCGCTGTGGCCTCTGCATTCGTGGCTTCCCGATGCTGCGGTCGCGGCCACCCCGACGTCGGCGGTGCTGATGATGGCCGTCATCGACAAGGTCGGGACCTTCGCGATGCTGCGGTTCTGCCTGCAACTGTTCCCGGATGCGAGCCGGTACTTCGCGCCGCTGGTCTGCGGGCTCGCGGTCGTCAGCATCGTCTACGGCGCGATCCTGGCCATCGGCCAGACCGACGTCATGCGCCTGATCGCCTACACGTCCATCTCGCACTTCGGTTTCATCATCCTGGGCATCTTCGTGATGACCGATCAGGGACAGACCGGTTCGGCGCTGTACATGGTCAACCACGGACTCTCCACCGCCGCCCTGTTCCTCATCGCCGGGTTCCTGGTGTCGCGCCGCGGCAGTCGGCTGATCGCCGACTACGGCGGGGTCCAGAAGGTCGCCCCCGTCCTCGCCGGCACCTTCCTCATCGCGGGCCTGGCAACCCTGTCGCTACCCGGCCTCGCCCCATTCATCAGCGAGTTCCTGGTCCTCATCGGCACATTCACGCGCTACCCGGTGGCGGCGGTCCTCGCATCATCCGCGCTGGTGCTCTCCGCGATCTACATCCTGTGGACCTATCAGCGGATGATGGGCGGCCCCCCGAGACCCGACGATGCGCGGGTGTCGTCGATACGCGACCTCGCCGGCCGCGAGCTGGCCGTCGTCGTACCGCTCCTCGCGCTGCTCATCGCCCTGGGGGTCTATCCCAAACCGATGATCGACCTGATCGACCCGGCGGTGCAGAGCACCCTCACCACGGTCGGGGTCACCGATCCCGCACCCGCGGTGGCGGACCCGGTCCCGATCCCGGCCCACGACCGGCCTGAGGGCCCCACCGATGCGGAGGCCCACCGATGAGTACGTCCTTCGTTGCACTGAGTTCGACGCCGCTGGCCGCGATCGAGACCCCGAGCGTCGAGTACGCGGCCCTGTCGCCCATGTTGATCGTGTTCGGCGCAGGTGTCATCGGGGTCCTGGTCGAGGCCTTCGCTCCGCGCAGGCTGAGGTACCCACTGCAGCTGGGGCTTTCGCTGGGCGGACTCGTCGTCGCGCTCGCTGCGCTCGCCACCGTGGCGGCCGCACAGACAGCGGACGGCTCGAACGGACAGTTCGCGATGTCGGGGGCCGTCGTTCTGGACCGCCCGACCCTGTATCTGCAGGGACTCCTGCTGATCATCGCGATCATCGCGGTCGGGTTCATCGCCGAACGTCGGCTCGAGCGGGTCGTCGCGCCGGTCACCATGCGTACCCTGGCCGGCGCCGCGGTCACCGACGATCAGTCCGGCAGAGCGGGACTCAACGGCGGTGGCGTCGACGCGGACATGTTCACCCCGTCCGGCGCCTCGGTCCCGAACACCGACGCCGAGTTCGAGGCGACTCGTGCCGGGGCGGTGACGACCGAGGTGTTCCCGCTGGCACTGCTGGCGGTCGGCGGCATGATGCTGTTCCCGGCATGCGGTGATCTGCTCACCATGTTCATCGCGCTGGAGGTCTTCTCGCTGCCGCTCTACCTGTTGTGCGGGCTGGCTCGGCGTCGTCGGCTGATCTCGCAGGAAGCATCTCTGAAGTACTTCCTGCTGGGCGCCTTCTCGTCGGCCTTCTTCCTGTTCGGTGCAGCATTCGTCTACGGGGCGACCGGCTCGTTGAATCTGTCGACGATCGGTGCGTCGATCACCGACGTCGCCGGTACCGGCGGCGACACGACGCTGGCGCTGATCGGTTTGGCGATGCTCGCGGTCGGATTGTTGTTCAAAGTCGGTGCGGTGCCGTTCCATTCGTGGATTCCCGACGTCTACCAGGGGGCCCCGACCCCGGTCACCGCATTCATGGCATCGGCCACCAAGGTCGCGGCGTTCGGTGCGCTCCTCCGGGTCTTCTACGTCGGTTTCGGGGCGCTACGCGACCAGTGGGAACCGGCACTGTGGGCGGTGGCGATCGCATCGATGGTCATCGCATCGGTGATGGCCGTGACCCAGAACGACATCAAGAGGATGCTCGCCTACTCGTCGATCGCACACGCCGGGTTCATCCTGCTCGGCCTGATCGCCTTCGACGATGCCGGACTCGGCGCGACGCTCTTCTATCTGGCCGCCTACGCGTTCACCACGCTCGGCGCCTTCGCGACCGTGGCGGTGATCCGCGAACCCGACTGTGACACGACAACTTCGGACACGACAACTTCGGACACGACAACTTCGGACACGACAACTTCGGACACGAGCACGTCGGCGCGCACCGCCGCGGTCCACGGCACCGCCGCGGCCGTCCGCAATCCTCACCTGTCCGGCCGCGAGGCGACCGATCTCACCCAGTGGTCGGGTCTGGGCCGGCGGTATCCCTTGGTCGGCGCCATGTTCGCGGTCTACCTGCTCTCCTTCGCCGGCATCCCACTCACCAGCGGCTTCATCGCCAAGTTCGACGTCTTCGCCGCGGCCGCCGGCAGCGGCGGCGGAGTCCTGGTGGTGATCGGCGTGATCAGCAGCGCGATCGCCGCCTACGTCTACATCCGCATCATCGTCGCCATGTTCTTCGACGACGTCCCCACCCGCGACGCACCGCACATCGTGAAGCCGAGCATCCTCACCACCACCGGCATCGCGGTCTGCACGCTGGCCACCGTCGTGCTCGGCATCTTCCCGCAACCGCTGCTCGACCTCGCCGACGCAGCCGCGACGTTCCTACGCTGACCGCAAACCCACCCCTTTTCGCCCTATCCACCACCCCGCGACCTGGTGGGTTTGTCCATCCGTGGTGGGTTTGTGGGAGCAGGCGAGGATGACGTGCCATTCTGGGAACCGTGGATCTCGTCAGGCACCTGCGGTTCTTCGTCGCCGTCGCCGAGGAGGGCCACTTCGGCGACGCGGCCGCCCGGTTGGAGATGACGCAGCCACCGGTGTCGCAGGGGCTGCGCCGCCTGGAGAGGGAACTCGGGGTTCAGCTCATCCGGCGCACCTCCCGCGGTGCGGAACTCACCGACGCCGGTCGCGACCTGTTGCCCCGGGCCCGACTCCTCATCGACGACGCGGCGCGGTTCCTGGGCGAAGCGCGACGCCTTCACGACGGCTCAGAGGTACTGCGTTGGGGTGCAGTACCTCTCGCGGGGAGCGCGGCCGTCGCCGCTGTCGCACAACGCCTCGGCGACGTGTCGTCCGGTCAGGAGATGGTGAGTGCCGCGGCGGTGAGTCTGACCGAGCAGGTGTCGGCGGGCACGCTCGACCTGGCCATCGTCGACGCACCCTGCGTCACCGGCACTCTCACCACCGGTCCGGTCGTCGTGTTCCGACGCCACGTCGTCGTGCCGACCGGCCATTCGGTCACCACCGCAGCACGTCCCCGGTTGCGCCACCTTGCGGGGCTGGACTTCTGCCACCCGCCGCGCGCCGCGAATCCGCCGGCTCATGACCAGCTGATCGACCGCCTCCGCGAGTCCGGGCTCGATCCACACGTTCTGGCGGTCTCGTCCTCCGAGCACCTGGTGGCCGCGGTCGCCGGTGGCGGAGCCTTCGGCCTGACCGTTGACGCAGAACGTCTCGCATCGCTCGACGGCGTTCGGTGTCTCCCCATCGGGCGCGACGCCACGGCGCTGCGACTCCGCGTCGTCTACCGGGAATCCGCGCTCGCCGAGGTCGCAGACGTGACAACGGCGGCACTGTGGAAGACCAGCAAGGCGACCGGGTGACCATCGACCCGGGTGAGCTTCCCCCACACGTGCAAGAACGGGTCGACCGCGACGTCACGGAGATCCTCGCCGACGCCGGCTGTTCCGGCTGGATACATGCGACGACGATCGGTTCCCCGCGGATCGGATACTCCTTCGACGCCGACGCTCCGGTGGTCCTGGCGTCGGTATACAAGCTCGCCGTACTGATCTCGTTGTGCCGCAGTGCCGATCGCGGTGAGATCGATCTGACCTCGCCGGTGACCGTCGATCCGACACAGTGGGCAGAGGGTCCGACGGGTCTAGCGACGCTGCGCGATCCAGTGACCATGAGCCGACGAGACCTCGCCACGTCGATGATGACCGTCTCCGACAATGTCGCCGCCGACGTCATCCTCGACGAGATCGGGATCGACCGCGTACGCGAGGACCTCGCAACGCTCGGTGTGACGAACACGCGGATCGTCGGCGGTGTCGCGGAACTGCATGAACGACTCCAGCGCGAGACCGGGACGAGCACGGTGGCAGAGGCTTTCGCCGCGCTCGCCGATCCGGACAGCGAGACGTCAGTCAGCGCTTACGACGCCGCTTACTCGAGTTCGTCCACGCCGCGGGACTGCACGACGCTGCTGTCCGCGGTCTGGACCGACCGCGCGGCGTCGAACGGGATGTGTGCGTTCATCAGGGACACCATGCGTCGTCAAGTGTTCACCTCGCGCCTCGCGTCGGGATTCCCGTTCCGACGGGTCACCGTTGCGGGCAAGACGGGCACCCTGGTCGCGATCCGCAACGAGATCGGCGTCGTCGAGTTCCCCGGTGAATTGCCGGTCGCCGTCGCGGTCTTCACGTCGAGTGCACGGTCGGAGCCCGCACTGCCGCACGTGGACCGGGCAATCGGTGAGGTCGCCCGGACGGTCGTCACGGAGCTCCGCACTCCCGCCGAGTAGCGGGGCAACCTGCCCCGATAGCGTTTCGCTATGGCGCCATCGCGCGTCGTGACCTTGCGTGGGGAGGCTCGGGTCGGTTGTCTGGCCACATGCGTCGGTTGTTGGTGATCCTGAGTGTTCTCGCGGTGCTGGTCGGCACGTTGTCGGGGTGTTTCTTGTCCGAGAGGTTCTCGTTCGGGGACTCGCCGGAGGACACGTTGCAGTCGTTCGCGGACGCACTGCAGCGAGGAGATGTCGACGCGGCCGCCGGGCTCACCGACGACCCGACGTCGGCTCGCACGACGATCCGGTCGATCTTCGACGGTATGGGCTCCACCCCGAAACTGTCGGTCGTCGCCGACCTCGTCGACGACAAGAAGGTCACCGGAACGCTCGACCATCAGTGGCAGATTCGGAACACCACCACGGCCTATCAGACGTCGGTCGTTCTCGCCGAGACGGATGCGGGCTGGCGCGTCCGGTGGCAACCATCGGTCATGCACCGGCAACTCCGCGCGGGACAGTCCTTCTCGTACAGCGACGACCGCGCCTACCGCACGCCGGTTCTCGATACCAATGCGCGCCCGCTGATGACGTGGCAACCGGTGACGTTGATCAGTCTCGAACGGGCACAACTCGCTTCGGCCGAGCCGCTGGCCCGTGCGCTGCGGCCGGTCGAACCGTCGATGACGGCGGCCGGGATCCGCAAGCTCTTCGACGGCAACAACGCCCCGCGTCAGACCGTGATCAGGCTGCGTGAAGCAGATATCGAACGTGTCCGGCGCAGCGTCGAGTCGACCGCCGGCGTGACGACCACCGAGCAAGGTGCGCTCCTCAGCGCCACCAAGGACCTCCATTCGCCCGCGATGTCGGGACTCGAGGACATCTGGCGTGGCGCGATCGACGCCACGGCCGGCTGGTCGATCCAGATCGTCGACAAGAACGGCACCCCAACGCATCTCGTGGACTCCGCGCAACCGGGCACCACGCCGCCGATACGCACCTCGATCGACCGAGACATCCAGACCCGGGCACAACGCGCCGTCGACGGTGAACGACGTCCCGCGATGATCGTCGCCATCTCCCCGTCGACCGGCGGGATCGTCGCCGTCGCCCAGAACGACGCCGCCGACAGGTCCGGCGCGGTCTCCCTCACCGGCTTGTACCCGCCGGGATCGACCTTCAAGACCATCACCACCGCAGCGGCATTGGCCACCGGGGTGGTGCAGCCGACGTCGCAGGTTCCCTGTCCCGGGCGCACGACGATCGAGGGACGAACCATCCCCAACGAGGACGACTTCGACCTGGGAACCGTCGCCCTGCCAACAGCTTTCTCCCGCTCGTGCAACACGACCATGGGAGCTCTCGCGAACAGACTCCCCGCCGACGGGTTGACCACGATGGCCCGCCGATTCGGCATCGGCGCCGACTACACGGTCCCGGGCCTGACCACCGTCACCGGACGAGTGCCCGTGGCCGACACCCCTGCTCTGCGCGTGGAGAACGGAATCGGTCAGGGCACGGTGACCGTGAGCCCGTTCGGTCTGGCGCTGGCCGAGGCGAGTCTCGCGCGGGGTGAGACCGTCACGCCCACGCTGGTCGAGGGACAGCGCACCACCGGCGACACCGAACCCGAACAGATTCCCGACGACGTGGTCCGTGCACTGCGAAGCATGATGCGCGACATCGTGACCCGCGGTACCGCCACCGCGTTGCAGGACATCCCTGACCTCGGCGGAAAGACCGGCACCGCCGAGTACGGCGACAACAAGAATCCACACGGCTGGTTCGCCGGCATCGTCGGTGATCTCGCCTTCGCGACGCTCGTCGTGGGCGGCGGGTCGTCGGCGCCTGCTGTCGCGGTCAGCGGCGAGTTCCTGCGTCCCTTACGACGCTAGGCCTCACTCCGGGGTCAGGCCGGCGAGAAGCCGAGCCATCAGGTAACCCGAAACCCGCAGTTCGCCGTTCGCCCCGTTCCGCGGATAGTCGGAATGTATGTAAGCGCCCTCTCGTTCGACGCCGTCCTGGGTCACTCTGCCGTTCACGTCGAGTTGCTCTAGTTTCGTGGAGGTCGGCGCAGGCCCGTTGGGGCCGACGTCTCCCTTCGAGCCGAAGTCGTCGATGAAGTCGCTCGTACCCATCATGACGTAACCGTGGCCGTCCTCGAGACCGAGTTCTGGTTCGTCGTCGGCCTCGAACCCCGGTGATCCGTAGAAGACTGCGTCGTCGACCGGGTGGCCCCCCTCCGCCTGCAAAGCCAAACCCTGCGTGAGAGACCCATAGGAATGTCCGAGCGCGACGATATGCGGATCGTCTTTCGTCGATGTCGCATCGATTGCCCGGTAGAAGTCGGCGAGGTCGGGAGCGCCTGCACTGGCACGGTCCTGCTGGATGACCTCGAGGTACGAGACCCCCATCGGGCGGCTGCTGTCCTTGTCCGGGGGTTCGTAGCCGAGCCAGGAGATGGTGGCCACCTTCTCCCCACCACGACCCGCGCCGTCCAGCTGCGCGATGGCCACTCGACGAAGCTCCTCGGATTCTCCGAGCATCGGTTCGAAACTGTTGCGAATACTGGTGTCGAGTCCCGGCGTCGTCACCGACACATGCTCTGCGTCATCAGGATTGCCGAGCGAGATCGCTGCTTTGCCCTGCTCTCCGGAGAACATGTCCATGACGAGCAGCATTCGTCCGTCGGGGTTGTCCGGCGCCCATCGGTTGGAGCTGATCAACTGTTGTAGCTTCTCGACGTCTTTGATTTTCTTCTCGACCTGTTCGAGTTCGGCGTCTTCGTTGGTGAACAGTCCCCAGAACTCGATCTGCTCCTTCAGCTGGTCCCGACGATCCTGGAGTTGTTTGAGAACGGGAGCCAGCTGCGCGACATTGGCTTCGTGTCTCACCGCGGACGGGATTCCGTCGACATTGCCCAACAGTTCTGGCCGATCCACGAGGAGCTGGCGCTGCTGTTCGGGGGACAAGGCGTCCCAGTATGCCTTCACCTCGTAGGCACTCTTGTCCGCAGGAGGTTCCAGCGGCGTCAGTCCACCCTGTTCGACGCCGGCTCTCATCGCCTCGTCGACGCTGCCCGCGCCGTTCGCGGTGATCCTGCCGTCCCGGATGGCGTCGAACACCCGCTCCGCGTCGCCGTCGATGTCAGCCTCCTGGACGATCAGCGCCTTCGCAGCCGTCTCCAACGACTTTCGTACCGCCTCACGTGTGTCGTCGTCCTCCGGGTCGGGTGTCGCCGCCGCGGTCACGCTGCCGTCGTCGCGGATGGTCATCTGAGCACCTGCGGCCTGCGCACGCAGGGCGGCCAACCGGCCCTTCAGGTGGTTGACGGCCGAGGAGGTCTCGATCGCGAGTTGGTGAGCCGCACCGAGGACGGCCGCTTCGTCGCGGAGGTCGTCAGCGGTGACCGCGTAGAGCTGTCGCGCGGAGTCTGCTCCGCCCCCGTACCAGCCCGGCAGTTGCCCCGCAGTCCGGAGTGCTTCCTCCACCTCGCCCACCGTCGTCACGCGCTTGCCGAGTGAATCCGCCATGGTGTCCAGCGCACCGGTGTTCCAATTGTCAATGGTGGTCAGGTCCATCGCAATCAGCCTTCACCCGCCGACGATGCCCCTTCGTCCGCGCCGGGTGGGGTCGGGACGGCCGGCCCGTCCGCCAGTCGACACGGTGTCCTGATCGAAATCACCGCGGCCTTCCACGACAGCAGCTCGACGGAAGCGTTCTGCGAGTTGGTGAATCGGACCTCGCGATTGCCGGGCGAACTCTTGAGCGATGATTCGTGACCGACGCCGAGTTTCCCCGACGCAGCACGTACCAGGTCCGACGCCGCAGGCCAGGCCTCGTCGTCGATCGGCACCGCAGAAGTCCAGTTGTCGAGGTACACCGTCTCGCCGTCGGTCCTCAACCACTCCCCCGAGCACAACCCACGGTCGTCGGGGAAGCGGTCCGCCGGGTCTGCTTTCGGGACAAAGCGCACTCCCGGAGCGATCGCCTCGATTTCCCGTGCGAGCCTTCGTCTCAACTCGCGGTACTCCTCGAGCGTCACCTCGAGGCTCGGCATACTGCGTAGCCCACGATTCAACTCGGCAGTCCGATCGGACGACACCTCATCCGTCGGATCGAACGTCGCCTCGTTCACCGCCGAACAACCGGAGAGCAGCAACACTGCAGCCACGATCGCCGAAGTACGTCGCCCACGCATCACGCCCCCGATCCCGCGTCAGGAAGTCCCCACCGGCAGCTGCTCCCAGCCGATAGCCGGGTAGAATTCGCTGCAGTCACGTCACAATACAGTCTCGTGGTGAGGAGTCGTATGTCTACCGATCGGGTTGAGGTGGACCCTGAGGTCCTCTGGTCGGCCGCGCGAACCATCTCGATGACGGCCGATCTCTCCGGCGCTCAGCTGCGGAACGTCGACTCCACGCTCGCCGGCTGCGGCGCGGGTTGGGCGACGCGCGCATCGTCGGGTTTCGACGAGTTCGTCGACCGCGCGGAGCGTTTCACCCGAGCCCTGTCACAGAAACTCGGCGACATCGAACAGACGAGCAGGGCGGCCGCGGCAGCCTACGAGCGTGCCGATCACGAGAGTGGCCGCCGGATCGCCGGTCCCGGTCGGCCGGGACCGCATCTGAATCTCTGAGCTCGACGCCTCGGCGGGAACCGGGCGCTTCAGGCCGTCAATTCCTTCCGGTACAGCACCTTTCCCGCTGCATCGACGAGTTCGACGCTCATGATCTTCGACTTCCCGTCGATCGACACCTCACCGAAGTGCTGGTAACCCTCCGCCGGTGACACGTTTTCCTCGTCGGGCGCGTGCACGAATTCGTACTTCGCACCGAACGTCCCATCGAGGGGGCTCGCCGGGAACGCTCCGGCGTGCAGCGGTCCGGCGACGAACTCCCAGAAGGGTGCGAAATCCTTGAAGCTCGCCCGATCAGGTTCATACGAGATCGCGGCGGTGTAGTGGACATCAGCAGTCAGGTACACGACGCCGGACACGCCCTTGGTCTGCGACAGGATTCGCGAGAACGCGATCTCCCGACCGAGCGGATCGCCACCATCACCCTGCCCGACCGCTTCCATCGCTTTCGGGCCGCCCGGCGGGGTCGTGTTCTTGTCGGCTACGACGATGCTGAGCGGTAGGTCGTTGGCGACGACCTTCCATGTCGCCGTCGACCCGTTGAGCCCGTCGATGAGCCACTGCGTCTGTTCGGCGCCGAGCACCCCGTCGACGTTGTCCCTCGACCATGCACCAGGGTTGGGATCTTTGTACGTACGCATGTCGAGGAGGAAGACATCGAGCAACGGACCATATGAGACCTTGCGGTACAGCCTTTTCGACGTCGCCTCGTCGACGGGCTGCCATTCCTGCCAGGCCCGGCGGCCGTTGCGCGCGAACACATCCACGTTCATCTCGGTGTACCCGTCGCGCTTCTGCCCGGCGAGGTTCTCGCCGGGAAACCAGTTGTTGACGACTTCGTGGTCGTCCCACTGGACGAGCTGAGTTACCGATCCCACGAAACGACGGAAGTGTTCGTCGGTCAGGTTGTAGGCGTAGTTACCGCGGAACTGGTCAACCGTCTGCGCGACTTGATCTTTCGCCGGACTGGTCACGTTCCGGTAGATCTCGCCGTTGTTCTGTTCCTGGGTCGCCGTGATCGGCCCGTCGGCATAGATCGCGTCGCCGGAGTGGATGAAGAAGTGCGGGTTGCGGTCTGCCATGGTGGCGAAGATCGGCATACCGCCCAGGTCCGGGTTGATCCCCCACCCCTGTCCGGCGACATCGCCCGACCATTGGAACGTGATGTCACGCGCCGCGACCGGGGCGGTGGTGAAGACCCCGCCGACGGGTTCGCCGAGCGCGCCGTCCTCGCCTTCCAGGATCACCCGATAGTGAACGGCCTGACCGGGTTCGAGACCGGCGATGCGCACACGACCGGTTCCGTCGGTCGCCGGTGTCAGTCGCGGTCCGCGGACCTTGCGGGCGTTGGCGAAGGTCTCCGACGATGCGGTCTCGACGATCATCGTCGCCGGTCGGTCCGATCGCGCCCACACAAGGGCTCCGGTGCTGGCGACCTCGCCGGTGGCAACACCGTGGGTGAGCGTCGGACGCGGGCGCACGAGGCTCGTCGAGCCCTGTCCCGACCCGGAGGAACCGCATGCAGCGGCCACCGCCCCGACCGGCACGAGGAGGGCACCGGCGCCCACGGTGCGCAGGATCGTACGACGGGACGGGTGGACGAGTCGGGAGGCTGAGGTCACTCGTCTCACGTTCGCGAGTCAGTTCGACGCGCCGGCGAACCCCGTGTGACGTCCAGATGACCATCCCGTGTGGGTGCCGCCGCGAGCCACTTGACCGTCCTGCTCCCATCGACTCAGATGAACACATGGGTGATGAACTGTTCGAACACGAAACCAAGACCACTCTGACCCGCGAGGAGGCGGCGAAGCGCCTCCACGACCTCGCCGACGCGATCGCACGCCACAACGAGGTGTCCTTTGTCCAGAAGAACAAGACAGTGCGCATCGACATCCCGCCGCAGGTCACACTGAAGGTCGAGTTCGAGCGCGGCGAGAAGGAGTCCGAGATCGAGATCGAGATCTCCTGGTAGGCATGCTCAGCGACCGTCAGCGCTTGCGTGCGGGGCCCGATGCTGCCTCGTCTTCACGATGCATGCGGCAGCGTCCGGGGTCTTGCAGCGAATAGGAATCCGGCGGTCCTCTGTCTTTCGTCGCGACAGCGGCAAGGATGCTCCACCCCATCCCATCGCGGCGACGAACTCGTGGTCGGTTTCGATCCAGTCCTCGGCGGTGTCTCCCGCCGATCCCGTGCCCGCCCCGCCCTCGCAACTGAGGCGTCGACCACAGCCGGAACATTCCCGGATAGTTGAGTGTTACAACCTTCACGTCAGTCTTTAGTTGTAGCTTTCAACAATTTGCCGTCCATGTGCGCGAGCATCGCCGTCAGCACGCGGACGCGTACCGCGGAGGTATCGAAGTATGAGCGCACCCGCCGCCGGACCGGTGGAGGTCGAGGACATCCCGATGACGCATCGGCAACGCATCGAGGCACTCGTCGGCCTCCTGCTGGGCATGTTCGTCGCTTTCCTGTCCTCGACCATCGTCTCCAACGCCCTGCCGACGATCATCACCGATCTACACGGCACACAGGACCAGTACACCTGGGTGGTCGTCGCGACCCTCCTGGCGTCGACCGCCACCACCCCGATCTGGGGCAAGTTCGCGGATCTGGTGAGCAAGAAGCTGCTGGTCCAGATGTCACTGGCACTGTTCACCATCGGGTCGATCCTTGCCGGGACCTCGCAGTCCGTCGACATGCTCATCGGGTTCCGCGTCATCCAGGGTCTGGGCCTCGGCGGTTTGCAGGCGTTGGTCGTCATCGTGGTGGCAACCATGTTCAGCCCGCGTGAGCGCGGTCGCTACCAGGGTCCGATGGCCGCGGTGATGTCGGTCGCCACGGTCGCAGGTCCGCTGATCGGCGGGGTCATAGTCGACACCAGTTGGCTCGGCTGGCGCTGGACCTTCTACGTCTGTGTGCCGCTTGCCGTCGTCGCACTGCTGGTCATCCAGCGCACGCTGAACCTGCCCGTGATCCGCAAGAAGGTCAGCATCGACTACGGCGGCGCTCTCCTCATCGCCGCTGGTGTCAGCATTCTGCTGATCTGGGTGACCCTCGCCGGGAAGAGCTTCGACTGGGCGTCGGCGACGTCCTACGGACTCGTCGCGCTGGGGCTGGTGCTGCTGGCGGCCGCGGTGTTCGTCGAGTCACGGGTGAGCAGCCCCATCATCCCGTTGCATCTGTTCCGCGATCGCACGACGACGCTGGCCACGCTGGCGAGCATCGCCGTCGGTGTCGCGCTCTTCGGTGGTGCGGTGTTCCTGGGTCAGTACTTCCAGGTCGCCCGCGGCTACTCGCCGACCGCGGCGGGCCTGCTCACACTCCCGATGATCATCGGCTCGATGGTCTCGGCGACCATCTCCGGACAGATGATCACCCGTTTCGGACGCTGGAAGGTCTACCTCGTCGCCGGTGCGGCGCTGATGACGGTCGGCTTCGGACTGCTGGCCACGATCGACGCGCACACCGACATGAGGATCCTGGGTGTGTACCTGTTCGTCCTCGGCGTCGGTATGGGTATGACGATGCAGAACCTGGTGCTGGCGGTCCAGAACAATGTCAGCCCCGCGAACCTGGGTGCGGCCACCTCGACCGTCACGTTCTTCCGTTCGCTCGGCGGCGCGTCGGGTGTGTCGGTGCTGGGTGCGGTCCTGTCCAGCCACGTCACCGACCTCATCGCGAAGGGGCTCAATGCAGTCGGCATCAACGCTGGGCAGACCGGTGGCTCGCAGGCCGGCTTGTCGAACCTGAACGAGTTGCCCGGCCCGATCGCCGATATCGTCCGCGGCGCGTACGGTGACGGCACGGCCCGTATTTTCCTGGTCGCCGGAATCATGGCGGCGCTCAGCCTCGTCGCCATCTGTTTCATCAAGGAGGTCGCTCTCAAGACGATGAGCAGCGATGAGGAGCGCCGGGCCGAGGCCGCCGAGGCCGCGCTGACCACCGAGGACACGAGTCCGCGATGAAGACGATCGCGGTCGGGCTCGACCACAGCCAGGAGTCGGAAGCCGCCGCACGATGGGGCGCGGCGGCTGCCGTCCGTCGCGGCGGGCGGCTGCTGCTCGTCCACGGATACGCTCCCGCGGGCGCCGCACAGAGCCTGGCCGAGTTCGACATCGAGAACATCCGCGATGCCGCTCTCGCACGGGCGGACGCGGTCGCGAACTCGCTTCGCGCCGACCATCCGCAGCTACGGGTGGACACGCTCGTCAGACCGGAGCTCCCGGTCCCGCTGCTGCTGCAGGTGTCGGAGCACGTGGACCTGCTGGTCCTGGGACACCACCGGGCGAACTGGCTGGAACGACTCACCTCTGGAAGCGTCAGTGCGATCCTCACCGCACGGTCGAAATGCCCCGTCGTCACCGTGCCTTTCGGCAATGTGTGCTTCGACGGCCCGGTCGTCGTGGCCGTCGACGTCGACGCGCCGTCGGATGAGGCCATCAAGACCGCCTTCGAGCGCGCACGGGACATCGGCCAGCAGGTGACCATCATCTGTGCGATACCCGACGACGCTGCGCCAGAACAGATCTCCGATGCGTACGCGCGCGCCGATGCCCTCCTGGACCCGTGGCGGCGGCAGTACCCCGACTGCCCCGTCGCCGTTCAGCTCGTCAACGGCGATCCCCACCGATCACTCGCCGAAGCCGTGCCGCAGGCGTCACTCCTGGTGATCACCCGACCGCGCGCCGGTACCGCCTTCCCGGTCTGGACCACCTCGGTGACCCGCGCCGCCCACCACGCGGCGCGTCACCCCATCGCGGTGGTCGATCACTCCGCGCCCTGACCGACGCTGATCACACGTTTACCGAGTGGACATTTGTGCTGTCTGATGTTGCAGCACCGGCCGGACCGAGCCGTCATAGACCGAGCGTGAACAGATTTCGGTTCGTCTGATCGAACCAACTACGCGTATAGATCGACGGCTGAGTCGCGCTGGTCCTAGCGTTCGGGTGTACCGAGATCCAGCCGCCCGAAATCGAGGACTGAATGCGCGCCACACTTCTCACTGTCGCTCTCGCGGCCGTCGCCACGCTCGCCGCCGCCACCGCGTGCAGCGCACCTGACGAGGCATCCGAGACGACAGCGACAACCACTATGACGGAGACAGTCGAGCTAACCGAGACCACGTCCGAAGCCCCGGTACCCCAGCAACGTTCGACGGACGCTTCCGAGAACCCGGCACCCGCTTCCAGCCGAGTCGCAATCATGCCCAACGTCGTGTGCATGAACCTCCAGGATGCCCAGAACGCGATCCAGGAAGCAGGCGTGTTCTTTTCCCGTAGCGAGGACGCTACGGGACGCAATCGATCACAGATGGTCGACAGGAATTGGCTTGTCGTCGGCCAGACGCCCAGTCCAGGAACGCCTTTCGACGAAGGCGACGCCGTCTTGTCGGCGGTGAAGATCGGGGAGCCGAACGATTGCTGACTCGAGGAACAAGAATCATGCTCTCACTGCCGGCTCCCGCCAAGACTTCGACTCAGCATGACGCCTATTGGTGATGCCAGCACAGCTGCGCGATAGCTTCGTCGCGATCGGACCCCTTTCGCGAAGGAGCACCATGACCGAGACCGCCACCCGCCTCAACGACGTCGACATCGCAGCTGTCGGCCAGCTCGTCGAAGCCATCCAGACCGACGACGCCAAGGCCCAGACGACCTGGGCCGCACACGTCCAGTGGAACGGCGCGTTCGCTTCTGAGGCAAGGATCCGGAACTTCTCGCCGGTGGCGTCCGACGAACCCGCCGCCCTGGGTGGCGGCGACACGGCCCCCAACCCCGTCGAACAGCTTCTCGGCGCACTCGGTAACTGCCTTGCGGTCGGCTACGCCGCCAACGCGACCATCGCCGGGATCGAGCTCAAGGATCTCCGTGTCGACCTCAAGGGAGACATCGACCTTCACGTCTTCCTCGGGCTCGCCGCGGGGCACGCCGGATTCAGTTCGATCACCGCGAACGTCACCATCGACTCCGACGCCCCGCGCGAGAAGCTCGACGAACTGCACGCGAAGGTCCAGGCGAGTTCCCCGGTCGGCCACACTCTGCAAAGCGCGGTTCCGGTGGAGATCGTCCTGAACTGACTTCGGAATCCTCCGGTCCCGCGGTCGACCGGCCGGGACCTGAAAGTCGGTCGGCGAGTGCACTTCGGCGCGCTTGTCGACCGCTTCTTGCCGGACGCTGCACTACCGGTGATCACGTTGCTCCTTGTCGCGCTTGCGGTGGGTGTCAACCTGTGTTGAGTCACTAGTTCGTGTTTAGTGCGATCTGGTTGTGCTCGTGGTGCAGGTTGATGCCGACGCGACTGCGCGGGCGGTGCACGCTGGGACGACGACGGCGG